>CANETO010000049.1 GCA_947440895.1 Planctomycetaceae bacterium
CACCGTCTCGCTGGTCGGCTACACGAACGCCGGCAAGAGCACGCTCCTCAACAGGCTCACCGGTGCCGGCGTGCTGGCCGAGGACAAACTCTTCGCCACGCTCGACACCCGCACCCGTCGCTGGAAGCTTCCGGGCTGGGGGCCAGTGCTCCTCAGCGACACGGTCGGTTTCATTCGCGACCTGCCGCATCGACTGATCGCCAGCTTCAAGGCGACGCTCGAGGAGACGCGTCAGGCGGACCTGCTGCTGCACGTGGCGGATGCCTCGAGCCCATTGGTCGACGCGCAGATCGCCGCGGTCCGCGATGTATTGGCGGAACTGGAAGTCGACGAAAAGGCCACCCTGCTCGTGCTCAACAAGATTGACGCCGTGGCCGACCATGCAACGCGGAGCAGCCTGCTCAACCGGTATCCGCATGCGATCGTCGTGTCGGCCTCCACCGGCGATGGCATGGGCGATCTGGAGCGGGCGACCACGGCAAGCCTGAGCCGTGGCTTTCGCGATGTCGACATCCAGACCGACCCCGGCAACGGCCGACTGCTGGCCTGGCTGAATGCCCATGGCGAGGTCCTCTCGCGAAACTTCGTTGAGGATCGTGTCACAATCCACTGCCGGATTCCGGCAAACGTCCTCGGCCGGATCCCACCTGGCGAGGCGATCGTCACGCCGCACGAGTCACCCGCCGGACGTTTCGCCCGTGAAGTCGCGGGCATGCGGGAAGAGCAGTCATGAGTCCGCAGCCGCTGGGTGCGGAGGCTCACGCGCTGCCACGGCTCCGCTGGCGGCGGAATCTGGTCGGCTCCCGAGTCCTTGTCACGGGAGCATCGTCGGGCGTGGGCCGGGCGGTGGCGCTCGAACTGGCCCGCCGCGGCGCCCGGGTGCTGGCCACGGGACGCCGCGGGGAACGTCTGGCAGAGGTCGCTGAGGCGGCCGCCGGCCTGAGCGGAGGGCCAGTGCTCCATGCAGCCGGCGACATCACGGTGCCAGCCTTTCGCCGTCACCTGATCGACATGGCCACCACGCAGTTTGGCGGTCTTGATCTGGTCGTGGCGGCCGCGGGGAGCGGCGCGATCGGCCGTTTCAGTGACGCGACGGCCGAAACCCTCACAGACATCATGGCCGTCGATTTTTTCGCCCCCGCAGAACTCGTCCGCGAATCGCTGTCTGTCTTGCAGGCCGGCCGCGACCCGGCGATCGTGCTCGTGGGCTCGATCCTCGGCTATCACCCACTGCCGCTGCATGCGGAGTATTGCGCTGCCAAAGCCGCCCTCCGGTCGCTGGCCGGAACGCTGCGAGCCGAACTCGCGGCCGATGGCATCGGTGTGCTGCTGGCAAGCCTCGGCCCCACCGAATCGGAGTTCTGGAACCATCTGCTCACGGGCCACCGTCCGGGCTGGTCCAGCGGCAGGGCCATGTCGGCCTCCCGCACGGCCCGGATCATCGTCCGGGCTCTCGTGTGGCGGAGGCGCGAGGTGCTGCCCGGCTGGCGGGCCAAGGGCTTTGCGCTCGCGGCCCGGTTCTTTCCGCGAATGATCGATCGGTCGCTTCGTCGCCGAATGCGGCGCAGCCGCTGGCCAATCTCAAGCCGCTAGAGCGCTTCGCCGATCGCGAGAAGTTCTTCGGCATCGAGCGCTGCGTCGGTCGACTCAAACAGCCGCCCAATGGCGGCGCGGTGAATTTTCATCTTCGTACCCCCGACGCCGAGTGCGCCGTAGACGATGGCCCTGCCATCCTGCCGTGCCTTGTCGGTGGCTGCGATCCCCTCGATCCCTGCCGGCGGCACGGCGTTCAGGTCGATCAACACCCGCGTCTTGCTGGCGAGCCCTCGCGCCGCCGTGTGAAGCAGGGTCACTCCCGCTGCTCCCGCTGCCACGATCAGGTCTGCTGAAGCGATCGCGGTGGCCATGGCGGTTCCTGCGACGATGGTCCCCTCCGCCTGAAGCGGTTGGAGTCGGCCGGCTGGCACAGCCGCCGCGATCCGGCCGCAGACCTCCTCGGCCCGCGACAGCGATCGCGACGCCACCGTCACCGCCACGCCCTTGCGGGCCAGCAGCCGGGCAACTCGCTGCCCCACGGGGCCTGTGCCTCCGAGCACGACGGCGCGGAGGGCTCCCGCCGCAGTCGGATCACCCAGCGGCAGGTGCCGTCCCGCCGCCACGACGGCGGCGCTGGCGGTAGTGTTGGCACCGGCCGGATCGAGCAGCACGCTGACCCGCACAGGCCCGAAGAATGTCTGTCGCACCCGCTCATAGACCGCTTCCGCGGCGGCGACGTCGGAGCCACCGATGAAGATCGCGGTCTCGGCCAGATCGGCGCCGCCCCGCGTGAACATCGCCCCATGCACGAGCGGCACGGCAGCGTCGGGAGTCACGTTGCCATGCCGCAACAGCACCTCGGCACCGGCGTCGACCGCCACGATCGAATCAAAGGTGCTCGGCTGGGGATCGCAGTCGAGTTGGATCAGGATCTTCCGTGCCATCGTCATACCTCCAACACGAACGCCCGCCACAGGGGCGGGCGTCGCGATCAAAGTCTGTTCGTGCCCAGCGGCCGCCTGACGTGGGAACGATGCTGCATGATGACAGCATGCGTTCCCACGTCCGACCCAAGCACACAAAGGCCATGGGATGGCTTTGTGTGCGTAAAGCTGGCAGGCAGGATGCCTGCTGACTTCCCCAAGCACACAAAGGCCATGGATGGCTTTGTGTGCGTAAAACTAGAAACCGCGGAACGGATGGGCGGCCTTGTCCTTGCCGGCGACCATCTCGTCAACGGTCGGCTTGCCGTGCATCGCGTTGGCGATGGCATCGACGGTGGCCTTGTAGTTGTACTCGTAGATCTTCTTGTCATCCTCGGCTTGCCAGTGGATGAACACGCCGCAGACGATGACGAGGTGCTCGGCCTCTGCCTTCGGAATCACGCCGCTGGCAACGCTGTCAGCCACGGCCTTGGCAACCGCAGCCTGCGCCGGTCCGAACATCTGCACGGCCTGCTTAGCGCCCTTGATCGTGACCTTCGTGATCATGACGGTGGCGGGCTTCACGGCGAGGTTCGGCGTGAGCACGGCCAGGAGGTTCGAGTGCCCCTCGCTCTGCCGGGCCAATGCGTTGGCGAAAGCCACGCCCACCGGGCCGTCCTTGCTGCCGATCAGCAGGTCGATATGAGCGATCTCGTTGCCTTCGCCGCTGAGGGCCTCACCGATGTACATCGACATAACCGTTGGTCTCCTTACGAGGGGGAACTACATACCGTGCAATGGAGGCGAGAGAATACCATTCCGCCTATGACGTTGAAACCCGGCCCCGGCAAATCAGGCCCCGCAGCCCCTGGTGCGGCGGTGGCGAGAGTCCGCGGTCGGTCCCCAAAGCAGATGCCCAGAGCAGATGATCACCATGCAACACCCACACACTCCCGCCGAATCGACGCCTTGTGCCCCGGACAGGCCACTGGTGATTCTGGGCGCGAGCGTCCGGGCGTTGGCGGTATCCGCACACCGGGCTGGATGGGCCGTGCATGCTGCGGATCTCTTCTGCGATCTCGACGTGCTGGCGATCTCGACGAAAGCGGTGTCCGTGGCGGACGACCACGGTGACGATGAAGGGGGCTATCCGTGGAGCCTCCGCGCGGCGGCGGCCTCCTTTCCGCCGACGGTGGCCTGGTGCTACACCGGGGCGCTCGAAAACCACCCCGACCTCGTCGACGCCATCGCCTCGACGCGATCCTTGGCCGGGAATCCTGGCGCCGTACTGCGGAAGCTGCGAGACCCCCTGCAGGCTGCTGCTGCCGCCGCTGCCGCGGGGCTGGCATTCCCCGAGACCCATCTCACGCCCGTGGGCCTTCCGCTCGATGGCTCGTTTCTCATCAAGCCACTGGCAGGAGCGGGCGGTCGCGGCATCCACCGCTGGACGCCGGAGGTGGCCTCCGACCATAGACGTCGTCATGCCCATGGGCTTCCTTCAACGCATGCCTGGCAACGTTTCGAGACGGGCGTCGCTCTCTCGGCCGCGTATTGCCTGACGCACGGGACGGCGCGGCTGCTGGGCCTCAGTCGGCAACTGATCGGGGAACCGTGGTGCCATGCCGGTCGGTTTGCCTGGTGTGGCGCCGTGACGCTCGGGCCACGCCCTGCATCTCCCGAATACGATCGGCTGACCACCGGCCTCCAACGATTCGGCGATGTGCTATCCAGTCAGTTTCATGCCGTCGGACTCGTAGGAGTCGATCTGGTTGTGGATGCGGCCGGAAGGCTCGTCGTGATCGAGATCAATCCGCGACCGACGGCGTCCATGGAACTCTTCGAGCGATCGGGCGTCTGCTCGATCGCGGACAGCCACCTCTCGGCCTGCGGGTTTTCGTCATCAACGGGCCTGCTGGCGTCACAGCCCCCGACACAAGCGGCCCCGGTCTGGGCGAAAGCGGTTCTCTTCGCGGAGCAGGCCACACCCGTTTCACCGCCGCTCATCGACGCGATGCTTCTCGAGGCCAAGGCCTGGACAGAGGCCGACGGCGGCTGGCCGGCACTGGCCGACATTCCCCGCCCCGGACAGACCCTGCCTGCGGGCGGGCCGGCGGTCACACTTTTCGCAGCTGGACGCACAGCCGACGACGCGATCGCTGAATTGCGCGGCCGCGTCGCCCGAGTCGACGCCTTGCTGGCCGCTACCCGGGGTACTCCGCCGATCCGCTAGCCAGCCATGCGCTGCGGCACCACCTGCTCGCCCACTGCAGCCAGTGCGGAATAGTGCATCAGGTAGGCATCCTCGGTCGTGTCTTGATAGAAGTCCTTGAGCACCGAGATCGCGCGGAATCCCAGCGAGCGGAAGAAGAGCTGGGCCGGAAGATTGGTCTCCCGCACCTCCAGCACGATCCGATTCCGCCGTTCCGGCGTCAGCTTTCCGATGAGCTTCTCCATCATTCGCGTGGCGACGCCGAGCCGGCGATGCGATCGTGCCACCGCAAAGTTGAGCACGTGGAGGCGGCTGCGGTGGAGTTCATAGATCATGAAGGCGACCACCGAGTCGCCCGACTCCGCCACCATGCCGATGCAGTTCCGCTGACGCAGGCACCGCGTGAAGTCCTCGTCCGACCAGGGAAACTCGAAGGCTTCCTGCTCGACGCCGAGCACTTCGCGCATATCGCGACGGATCATCCAGCGGACGTGAATCCGCAGCCGTTCTTCCTGTGTCGATCTCACGTGTGAGAAAACTCCGTGCGTCGTGGTCTGGTTGTCTGTGTTCTGCAGATAGGGCCGTGCGGATGCCGTTCGGCCGGCCATGGTGTGCCGGCGTCATCAACGCCGCTCGTGGCCGACGGGGGGCGAACCGTAGCAGGCCCGCGCGCCGCCGCCAAGAGCTTTCCCACGGCATCACGGACGTCATCCACGACCGCATATCAGCCAGGCGAAGCACCCTTGACCGTCTCCCGGACGCCCCCTAATCTCCCCCCGCCCGGCTCGAAAAAAGAGCCCTGGAAGAACCTTGGGAAACCATCGCCGGGGGCCCGTGTGCGGCACAAGCCCGCCTCGACGCATAGGACGCACAACGAAATAGTGGCGACGCGGATGCACGACGAACCCAACACGCACGACAGCCGATCCCCGGCCAGCATCACCACACGGCGGCGGCTGGTGCGACTCGCGCTCGGTGTTGCGATGGTCGCCACACTTGGCTGCGCCGGCCCGGCCATCCGCAGCCAGAGCCCGGAAATCGAAGCCCTGGCAGCCCTCGAGGCCGACACCAAACTGATCGGTGACTACGCGGCCCCGTGGGGTATCAATTCCCAGCGCATCGAACGCGCAGCGCTCGTCACCGGACTGGCCGGCACTGGCAGTGATCCGCCGCCCAATGCCCAGCGGCAGTCGCTCATGGCCGACATGCAGGCTCGCGGCGTCGTTGAGCCCAACGGGCTGCTGGCCTCGACCTCCACGTCGCTCGTCTGGGTGCACGGCTACCTGCCGCCCGGGGTCCGCCGGGGCGACCGCTTCGATGTCCATGTCGAGGTCCCACCTGACTGCGAGACCACCAGCCTCAACAACGGTTGGCTGATGGAGACGCGGTTGGCGGAGATGGCCGTCTTGGGCAGCCGCATTCGCGATGGCCACGTGCTGGGCGTCGCCGAGGGCCCGCTCCTCGTCGATCCAGTCTCAACGGGCACGCTCGATCCGGTGTCGAAACTCCGCGCGAAGGTGCCCGGCGGCGGCGTGGCCCTGCAGTCGAGGCCGATCGGCCTGATCCTGTCTCCCGAGCACCGCTCTGTGAGCATGTCGAAGCGTATTGGCGATTGCATCAACCGCCGCTTCCACACCTCCGTTCGTGGCGCGAAGCGGGGCGCCGCAACCCCGAAGACCGACCGCTACATCGAATTGGAGATCCCGCCCGTCTACGCCGACAACCTCGGTCGGTACATCCGCGTTGTCCGCAGCATGGCCGTGGTCGAACCGGCTGGCGGTCGCCATGCACGACTCGACCTACTCCGTCGACAGCTGACCGATCCGGTCACCGCGCCGGGCGCGGCCATCCGGCTGGAGGCGATGGGCCGAGAGGCCGTGCCCACGCTCCGCGATGCCCTGGAATCAAAGGATGCCGAGATTCGCTTCGCTGCAGCGGAGGCGCTCGCCTATCTCGGTGAATCAATTGCGGCACCCCACCTGGCGGAGGCAGCCAACAGTCTGCGAAGCGCCAGGGCGGCGGCTCTGGCCGCACTTGGCACGATCGACGACGCCAATGGAATCGACGCCCTGCGGTCGCTCCTCACCAGCACGAGCGCCGAAACCCGTTACGGTGGCTTCCGCGGTCTCTGGAAGATCGATCCGACCTCGCCGCTCGTGCGAGGTGACCGCCTTGGCGACGCCTGCTCGCTCCATGTCCTCGACGTCAAGGGACCGCCGCTGGTGCACGTCACCCGCAGCCGTCGTCCGGAGATCGTGCTCTTCGGCACCGAACATCCGGTGGGTGCCGGTTTACGGGCCGAGGCTGGCCCGTCGATCGTGGTCGTCGTCGACGGCCCAACCGCACTTGTCAGTCGCTTCGTGGCGGGCGATCCCGACCAGCAGAACGACGTCCCCGCCCGGGTGGAGACGATCATCCGCGCCATTGTGGAACTTGGCGGCACCTACCCGGACGTCGTTCAGTTTCTCCAGCAGGCCAGTTCGCACCACGCGCTCGAGAGTCGGCTGGTCTTCGACGCCATCGCCGACGAGGAGGGCCGCATGAGCATTCATGAGGAATCCTCCGCCAAGAGCCGTGACATTCCGACCACATCATCTGACGAGGACCCGCCTGCCGGCGACGGTGCCGCCGCCGCGGTCCCGCCCACGGACGAGTCTTCATGACCAGGCTCACCGCGCTCGAACTGTTCGGCTTCAAGAGCTTCGCCGACCGGACGCGGTTCGAGTTTCCCGCGGGGATCACGGCGGTCGTCGGCCCGAATGGATCGGGCAAGTCGAACGTCGTCGATGCGATCAAGTGGGTGCTCGGCGAGCAGTCGGTCCGCAGCCTCCGCGGCCGAGACATGACCGACGTGATCTTCGCGGGATCGGGCGGCCGCAAGCCGCTGAATGCCGCGGAAGTGTCGCTCATCTTCGACAACGCCGATGCCCTGTTCCCTGTCGATGCGCCGCAGGTGCAAATCACCCGCCGCGTCTACCGCAGCGGTGAAAACGAATACCTCATCAATGGCGAGGCCTCGCGGCTCCGCGACATCCGCGAGCTCTTCTCGGGCACGGGAGCCGCCACCGAGGCTTATAGCGTCATCGAACAGGGCCGCGTCGATGCTCTCCTCGTGGCATCGGGCAAAGACCGCCGCGCCGTCTTCGAGGAGGCCGCCGGCATCACCCGGTTCCGGGCTCGGAGGACCGAGGCTCTCCGCCGCTTGGAGCGGAGCGAACAGAACCGTCAGCGGCTGGCAGACATCGTCGGGGAGGTGTCGAGCCGACTGGAGACGGTGCGGCATCAGGCCGCACGGGCTCGCCGCTGGCAGCAGATGACCGACCGGCTCCGAACGCTGCGGCTGGCAGCCGCAGCCGAGGATCTTGCCGAGGTCGATACAGCGGTGGCCCGCGTCGAAGCCACGCTCGCCGCGGCCCGCGAGGACCACTCCGCCACCGAGGCCCGTGCCAACGCCGCCGCCAGCGACGCCACGGCACTCGCCGCGACGGAAGCCGACCTGCAGCCCCGACTGGAGGCGGCGAGGGCAGCGCGGGCCACCGATACAACGAAGGCGGCAGCCGCCGAAGCCACGCTCGCAGCGATCTGGACCCGACGTCGCGATCTCGAGGCGGAGCAGGCCCGTCTCGAGGACGATCTGCAACGGGCGGCCCGCGATCAGTTCACCGCGGTCCGGGCCGTCGCCTCTGCAAGAGACAACGTGGCGGGCATCGAGGCGGAATCGCTCGGCCTGATCGAACGCTTGACAGCCTGCGAGGAGGCCGCGGCCGGCTCCCACGAACATGCCACACGCGCCAAGCAGGCGGTGGCCGACCGCACGGCACGGGTGGACGAGGTCGAACGGTCCCGCCAGAAGCTGCAGTCCGATCTGGATCGTGCCTCGTCCAGAGTCGAGGAATCGCACCGTGTCGCCGACTCGTGGCGGACGCGGATCGATACCGCCCGGCTACACCTGGCGCGAATGCAGGAATCAGCCGCCACCTGGGAGGGCACCATCGGGGCGCTCACCCAGCGGCTGGCCGCCGTCGAACGCGAACTGGAAACGCTCGACGTGACCCAGCGCGAACGGTCCGAGGCGGTCGATGCCGCGTGGCAGGCACTCGCCGGCTGGCAGTCAAAGCTCGAGGCCTGCCGTGAACGCCGCACGATGCTTGAGGAAATGGTCCGCCGACAGGAGGGCTTCTCCGACGCGGCCCGCAGACTGCTTGCCGAAAGCGATCCAACCCATGCCGTGCCGGGTCTGGTTGGGCCGTTGGCCGATCTTGTCGACACCGACGTGACATGGGCACCGCTCGTCGATCTCGCGCTCGGCACGCTGGATCAGGCACTCGTCGTCGCATCGCTCGACGATCTGATCCGCTGGCATGCCGACTGGTCGCTGACCGACGAGGCCCGCACAGTGCTGGCGGCCGGGGGCCGGATCAGCTTCCTATCGGCCCGGCCCTTGCGTGAGGACCTTCCCTTCGCCCTCGACGGCCAGCCAGGGGTCGTTGGTCGCCTC
>CANETO010000050.1 GCA_947440895.1 Planctomycetaceae bacterium
CTGCCGTTGGCTGGGGCACATTGCCGCGATCGACGACAGAAGCCTCCTCGAGACCGGGGTGGCCGTGGTCGAGAACGTCGTCAGCGACACCGTCAACGAACAGATGGACAGTCGAATTGGGAAGCAAAGCATCAGAGTGGGATCGCATCACATACCTCCAGGACCGGCAATCCGTGCCGGGGATTGAAAGGCGAAGACCAGAAGGGGGAACCCCCCGTCTGAAGAAACAAACCAGAAACAAACCAGAAACAAACTGCACTGAAAAAACCCGCCTTAGGAGCATGCCTTGGGTCATCCGTAACCCGCTGCCTGCCCCCTTCGGACGTGAGAGTTATACGGTCGACGACGAGAAAGGGTTCAAGGGAGGCGAGCGTTTCTTGAGGGATTTTTGGCGAGCCGGGAGGACCGGAGGGCTATCGCGACCGCGTGGCCAGCCGCAACCCTTGAGCATCTCACGGGTTACGGCCGATCGGGGGGTTGCTACGATTCTCGTTTTTCGGGCGTGACGATCCTGGAAGGGCGGGAAAACAAGCAGTTTAGTCCGAGTGGACACCTGGTATTTCGGCGGGGCAGGGCCACTCCGTCGAAGACGTGTGAGCAGTTCACACCGAGGCCGGAGGAGGCGCGATGCGTATGACCGTCACGACCAAGCGATGGCTGGGGGCCTTGTGCGGTGGCCTGCTTGCTCTGACCTGCCCGGCGGCCTCGGTCCCGCGGGCCGCCGAGGGCCTCCCCGGCCAGTCTCCTGACCTCAGGGTCTGCGTGACGCTCGACGTGACGGGGGAGTTGGTCGCGTCCACGGGCCGCGACACGGTCGCGATTCGCGAACCGGTCGAGATGGCCGCGCGGTTTGATTTTGAGGAGTCTGCCGCTGCCTCCTTGCCCGACGGGGAGACTGCTGGTCCTGCGGGGGGCAGTCGCCTGGTGGCACGCCGCCACTACCGGGAGGCCACGGCATCGATGCGCATCGGGGACGTCACGACGAACACGGAGCTCGCCGCCGACGCACGCCACCTGTTGGTGGCACGACGCGGGACGACGCCGCTGCCGTACCTGGCGAACGGGTTCCTGTCGGGGGAGGAGTTTGATCTGCTCGACACCCCGTTCGACTCGGTGCTGATCGAAGACATCCTCCCCCAGACACCGATGGTGGTCGGCCAATCATGGGAGATCCCTGGCGATGTGACGGCCGGACTTCTTTCCATCGATACAGTGGAATCGGGTGTGATCGAGGCCCGCATCGAGGAAGTGTCTGACGCCAGTGCCATTGTCGTGATCTCAGGCATCATCGATGGCGCCGTTGATGGTGTGCCGACGCATCTGACCGTCGAGGGCAGCCTTCGAGTACCAGCGAGAAACGCAGCTCCGACTGCGGACATTGACGAACCCCCGCCCGAGCGGCACGAACTGTATGGTCGGGTGACGCAGGTGTCGGTCGTGCTCAAAGAACGGCGGCAGGCGAGTCACGTGGCGCCGGGATTCGAGGTCGAGGCGCGGGTGCTGGTCGAGCGAACGGCCATCGGCCAAGCCGTTGATCGGGCAGCGGTTGCAGGGGCGTCTCTTCCAGAGACCGTGGCGGCAGCCGAGTCGGCCTCGGCGATGGGCGGACCGGCGGCATCGCAGCGACGTCCGGGAGTCGGCGAGCCCGATCGCGTCTGGTACCGCGAATCGGCAGACCGGTTCGACCTGGTTCACGACACGCGGTGGCGGCGGGTGGAGGACGGCCCAAATGGTCTGGTGATGCGGCTGGTCGATCGGGGGGCATTGCTCGGCCAGTGCTCGATCACGAGCCTGCCGCAGGCACCGGCGTCCGCCCCTCCCACCCGGGAAGACCTGCAGCGGGATATCGAGCGGTCCCTGGCGGGGCAGGTCGTCCGCGTTGAAGCGGGGGAGGAAACCGACCGCGGTGACGGTCTACGGATTGTGCGACTGGTCTCGACGGGGACGGCCGGGAGCCTCCCCTTCCGATGGATCCATTATGTGATCGTCGCCGCGGATGGCCGTCGGGCGAGCGTGACGTTCATGTTCGAGGAGTCGATGCTGCAGCGATTTGCCGAGGCGGACAGGCCGCTGATCGAGGGGTTGCGGCTGCCCTCAGGGCCGTCGGCCGGCCAATCGTCGCCAGAGAATCCGGCGGTGCCAGGCCCCACGGGCCCTACGGCCGCACTCCCAGACGCCGCGTTGCAACAGACGCGATGAAGCCCGTTTCGCCCAAATTCCGAAGGCCTGTTGACGCTGCCCCCCGATCCTTGGGATAGTATCCGGTTTCCCCGAGGAAAGCCCGGCGAACGGTTCGTTCGCCGCTTGCCCGTGGGAGCGCCGAGGAGGAGTGTCGCCGACACAACTCGTGCCAGTGCCTGGCACGTGTGTTTGCCGTCTTTCCGGCCGGCGGGTATTCATCCGCAGTCGAGGTCCGGGAGACGCGAGCCATCGAGAAGCAGCATCGTATCAATGAGCAGATCCGGATCACGCCGATTCGGGTGATCGCAGGCGACGGTGAACAACTCGGGATCATCCCGACGGAAGAGGCGCTCAACCGCGCCCGCGAGGCTGGCCTCGATCTCGTCGAGGTGGCACCGAACGAAAAGCCGCCCGTCTGCCGGATCATGGACTTCGGCAAGTTCAAGTATCAGCAAAAAAAGAAACTCCATCGCACCCACGTCCACCAGACGAAAATCAAGGAAATACGACTCCGTCCCAAGACCGGCGAGCACGACATCGATTTCAAGGTCAACCAGGCGAAGGGATTCCTGCAACACAAAGACAAGGTCATCGTGTCTGTCGTGTTCAGGGGTCGCGAACTGGCCCACATTGATGAAGGACAGAGGGTCATGCGGACGATCATTGAACAACTCGACCCCGTCGGAAAAGTCGATGCGCCACCCCAGCAGATGGGCCGCCGACTGGTCTGCACGCTGTCACCCAGATAAGGCCACCCAGATAAAGCTTTTTGGCCCCAACCGTTTTCAGTCATTCCCGTCCACCGCGTTCTCCAGTCATCAGCAGGGATTCAATCATGCCGAAGCAGAAGACCCACAAAGGCGTCAAGAAGCGTTTCCGAGTCACCGCCCGTGGGAAGGTGAAGCACCGCCGTGCCGGAACGAGCCACTTGCAGGTGCGGCTCACCAGCAAGCGGAAGCGGAAGCTCCGGGGCACTGGTGTGCTCGCTGCTCCGGAAACGGCGAAGATCGTAGAAATGCTCCGAGGCTACAGCTACTAAGGGGCTCCAGCGACGAGGCAGGAGAGGCTCCAGTGACGGGGCCGAGCGTTGCCCGGTGCACAGGCAGGTCCCGTAGGCTCCGTCCGATCGAGCCCTCCAGAGATTCGCCCGGGCGTGACCTCCATTCGAGGGGGGTTCGGTAGGCGGGTTGGCTTGAAGGTCCCGGTTCAAAGACAGGGGCCTTGAAAATCCCGTCAAAACAGCGACAGTGTTCGTTCCAAAAGGCAGGCAAATACCATGCGTACAAAAAACGTCGTTCCCCGTCTCCGAGCCAAGAAGCGTCTCTTCAAGCGAGTGAAGGGATCGGTTGGCGGCCGTCGCCGCCTGCTTCGCACAGCCAAGGAATCAATCATCCGCGCTGGCGTCTACGCCCGGCGGGATCGTCGCCGCAAGAAGCGCGACTTCCGTAGGTTGTGGATCGTCCGGATCAATGCCGCCTGTCGTGAGCGTGGTCTCCGCTACAGCCAGTTCATCGCCGGGCTGGAGAAGATCGGCTCGGAGCTTGACCGACGCACGCTCTCTGAAATGGCCGTCCTCGATCCGACTGGCTTCGACGCCGTCGTGAATGCTGCGAGAAAGGCCCTTGGATTGCCGGAGCCGGCTGCGGTCGCGTAGTGCCGTGACTCTGCCCACAGGCCGAAACGAGGCGGCTGCAGCCGCCGCCCAGGCCACCTCCGCGGCTCAGGCCGTCACGATCGAGTCGTTCCTGGCCGAACTGGCTGCCTTCCAGACAGCTGCGTCCGAGTCTCTCGGTGGTGTGTCCGATGGCAGCGGCCTCGAGCAGGCCCGCATCGAGTTTCTCGGAGCCCGGAGTGGTCGTCTGAAGGCGATTCAAAAGCTCCTCTCGGGGCTTGCATCCGCTGATCGGCCAGCGGGCGGGCGTCATTTCAACGAGGCCAAGGGGGCTGTGACCGCCCTGTTCGCTGCCCTTCAGGACAAACTGGCGGTTGTTGGCGCCGGCTCCGCGGCCGTCGCTGATGCGATCGACGTGACCCTGCCCGGTGAGCTGGTACGGCTGGGGCATGTCCATCCAATCACGCAGACGATCCGCCGCGTGCAGGAGATCATGGCCCGCCTGGGCTTCGAAAGCGTCGATGGGCCTGAGGTGGAGGACCAGTGGCATAATTTCGAGGCCCTGGCCATTCCTGCCGAGCACCCGGCCCGTGATCCGCTCGACAACTTTTATCTTGCGGTGGCCCGTGGAACTGATCCGCTCCTCCTGCGGTCGCAGACGAGCACCGTTCAGATTCGCGTCATGGAAAACCGCCGGCCGCCGCTGCGGATCGTGTCGCTCGGAAGGGTCTATCGGCCCGATACGGCTGACGCCACCCACTACCCGATGTTTCATCAGGTGGAGGGGTTGCTCATCGAGCCGGGGACAACCATGGCCCATCTCAAGAGCGTTCTCCGACAACTCGCCTCGAGCTTCCTTGGCGGCGACGTGCATGTGCGATTCCGTCCGTCGTTCTTTCCCTTCACCGAGCCGAGCGTCGAGTTTGACATGGAGTGGGGAGGCCGTTGGATCGAGATGGGCGGAGCGGGTATGGTCGATCCGGCGGTGCTGGCGGCGGTCGGCTACGACCCGGATGAGGTGTCGGGCTTCGCGTTCGGCTTGGGCGTCGAGCGGATCGCAGCCCGTCGATACGGCGTGGCCGATATCAGGGATTTCTATCGCAACGACGTCCGCTTTCTGCGGCAGTTCTGATCCAGCGCGGTCGGACGCTCTCTGACCTTCTCCGCCGAAGGAGGCGGATCCCATGATCATCTCCACGAAGTGGCTGTCGGAGTATGTGAGCCTGCCCGAGACAACCGATGCCCTCGTCGAACGGCTGTTGCTCTCCGGCCTCAACCACGAATCGACGCAGGCCGTTGGAAACGATACGGCCATCGATCTCGAGGTGACGAGCAACCGTCCGGACTGTCTTGGTCACATCGGCGTGGCCCGTGAAGTGGCTGTGCTCTTCGCCCGGCCGCTCCATATTCCCGATCCCCGTCCGCAGGAAGTCGGAACGGCTGCGAGCGCCAGCATCGCCGTGGAGATTCTCACCCCCGAGATCTGCCCGTTCTATACGGCCCGCGTGATCCGGGGTGTGAGGGTGGGGCCGAGCCCCTCGTGGCTCGTGGACCGTCTCGCCACCGTCGGCGTGGTGAGCGTCAACAACGTTGTCGACATCACCAACTACGTGATGCTGGAATGCGGGCAACCGCTGCACGCCTTTGACCTCGCGAAGATCCGGGGCGGCCGGATCAGCGTGCGCCGGGCTGTCGCTGGCGAGTCGTTCACGGCCATCAACCACAAGGCCTACTCCCTCACCACCGGCATGGGTGTGATCGCCGATGCGGAGGGGCCGGTGGCGCTGGCCGGAGTGATGGGTGGGGCTGGTACCGAGATTGCCTCCACGACTACCGACATCCTCCTCGAATCAGCTCAGTTCGCTCCCCTGACGGTCCGTGCCGCGGCCCGTGGGCTCGTGCTGGCGAGTGCATCGTCCTATCGCTTTGAACGGGTCCCCGATCCGGCGGCCGTCGACTGGGCCAGCCGCCGTGCGGCCGCCATGATCGCCGAACTCGCCGGCGGACAGGTTGCCCCCGGCACCGTCGAGGCGGGCCAACTGGCGGCGAGTCCGGCGACCATTGAACTGCGGCCCGGCCGTGTCGCCGAGGTGCTCGGAATCGAGATCCCAGCGGAACGCCAGCAAGCCATCCTCCTCGGCCTTGGGTTTGTGGCCGAGCCTGGTGCGACAGACCGATCCCGTTGGCGGGCGCCCTCATGGCGGCGTGACTGCGGACGCGAGATCGACCTCGTCGAGGAGATTGCGCGGATCGAGGGCTACGACAGAGTGCCCGAAAACGAGCCGATCGCCGCCCGGCCGGTCACCGAATCGGCCCGCGAGCGCACGCTTCGCAGAGCGACCGAGGTCCTGGTGGCGGCGGGGTTCTGCGAAGCGATGACGAGAAGTGTCGTCGGTGCATCGCTTGAGGCTCTGGGAAGTCCATGGGGCGACGCTGCACCGCTGGTCTGCGCACCGCCGCTCGTCCGCGGCGCCGATCGGCTCCGTCGCACGCTCCTGCCGAGCCTGCTGGAGGCCCGTGCAGCCAACGTGGCCGTTGGGGCCCAGATGCCCGACCTCTTCGAAACGGCCCGCGGCTACCTGTCGAGGAGTGCCGCTCCTGACACACAGTCCTCGCCGGTCGAGGAGCCGCTGCTCGTGTCGTTCGTGATGGGAGGTGGCTTTACCGCCGGTAAGGGGCTGGCCGAGGCGGTGCTCGAGCGGTTGGGGCTGGGAGGCGTTGCGATGAACGAGCCTCCTGTCGTGTTTCGACCCGTGAGCCTCGACCTCTTCGCGGCAGGACGCGCCGCCGAGATCGTGCTCAAGCGACCGGGCCTGCCCGCCGAGCGGGTTGGCGTCGTGGGGGAAGTGGCCGCGGCGGCGCTGGCCGGCTGCGGTCTCGCCGTCGGAGCCAAGGGGCGGGTGGTGGCCGCAGAATTGCGGCTCGATCGGCTGGAGTTTGCCGTCGACATGGAGCGGCCGCGATCGCGGCCCAGCGATTTTCCGGCGGTGGAGCGGGATGTGAACCTGATCGTGGATCAGGCAGTGCCGTGGGGCGATATCGCTGCGGTAATCCGTGGCAGTGCCGGCGTGCTGCTCGAAGAATGTCGGCTCGTGCAGGTCTGGACCGATGCCGATCGACTCGGTGCCGGCAAGAAGAGTTTTGTGGTGTCGCTGCGATTGAGAAGCAGCGAGGGCACGCTCGCGGGCGAGGATGCGAACCGCACGGTCGAGGCGGTGGTGGCGTCCTGCGGCCAGCAGTGCGGCGCCGTGCTCCGGGCATGACGGCCAACGGTTCGTCCCCGGTGCGAGCCTCAACTCGCTCGCGCGCTACCGGTCGGCGTAGACCCGCGTGATCTCTTCTTTCGTGATCGGTGCGGGGTGGTCATCGCTGACCAACTGCACCTGCATCCGTTGGTCGCCCTCCCGGCGGCCACGGACGCGAATGCGAAACACGGCCTCTTCGGAGGGCGCAAGTTTCGCCAAGGGATCGAAGACGAAGGCAAGATTCTCGATGTGGTGGGCTGCAGGGCCCTTGGCGTCGACGGGCTCGAGATCGCCCAGCAGCGTCGCCGTCAGCCGCACGCCGCCGGCGGCCTTCGTCCCCTGATTCCCGATGCGCACGATGTATTCCGTCATGCCGCCGACCTCGATCGGATCCTCGCTGTCGGTCACCTCGAAGAACAGCGCGGCCAGGCCTTCGACCTCGACGGTATGCATCATCTGGTCGGATGGCCCGTCGCTGCTCCGAGCAGCGGCCACAATCTTCTGTGGTCCGAGGTCGACCGGCATCACCACCATTTCCACGGTTCCAGCCTCGCCTGGCGGCAGTTCCTCCAGATTCCACAGCACGCGGTGCGATCGCTCCTCGTACCAGCCGGCGTGGTTCGCCCGCACGAACTTCATCCCGGGGGGCAATTGGGCGGCGAGTTCAATCGATCGCGCCGGCGCCGTGCCGGCGTTGACCATCGACAGCACGCAGGTGGCCGGCCGCTGCAGATACCGTCGCGATGGCATCTCGGCTGACAGTTCGAGCGTCGGGGCCGTGACCTCAAGCCGTACCGGCTGTTCGACTTCCAACTGGCCGTCGGCCCGCGCGGCAAACTGCGCCGTGTGAACGCCCGGCCCAGTGGATCCCATCACGAGATCGATGGTGCGCGACTCACCCGACCGCAGTTGGCCGACATCAAATTCCAGTTCGCGGCCCGCGGCATGGGACACGCCATCGGGCAGCAGACCCTCGATCACGACGCCCGTGGCGATGCCTGTGCCAGGATTGCTGACTTTCAGGGAGAGCTTGATCTCGCCGCCGATGCGCACGGCCTTCGCCTCGGAGGTTTCCAATGTGAGCGCGGGCTTGGTGGCACGCGACCGTGTCGAGGCTTCGGTGCGAAAACTCACGCTGGCCACGCTGCCGATCTCACCCTCGATCTGGGGCATCACCTCCATTGAGACGCGTGCCTCGCCACCAGGCGCGAGCGTGCCGAGCGGCCAGAGCAGTGCGGCCGCCGCATCCACCGTGCCGAGGCCTGCCGTCTGGCCGGCACCGACTGGGCTGGCTGGCGGTGTGGTGGTGATGAGCGTCGTGCCGTAGGGCACGGCATCGCGGAGCGTGACATCGAGTGCCGTAGCGGTGCCGACGTTCCGCACGAGGATTTCATAGCGGGCAGGCTTGCCCACCTGGATTTCGCGGGGGCCGCGTTTTTCCACCGCCATTTGAGGTGTCTGCAGACCTTCCAATTGCATGGGGCCAGGCCGCCCCTGGCCTGTTGTGTCCACGGCGGGGCCGCTGGCTCCACTGCCGGACAGAGGGCCACTACCGTACTGGGAACCACTGTTGGACAGAGGACCGCTGCCGCCGTCTGGCCCCGCCGCTGCCCGCGGGGCTGGACCCATCGGTGGTGCGCTGGCGAACGGATTCACGGCGGCAGTGTTGATCACTGGGGCTGCCGCTGTCGCGGGCCGGAAACTGGCCGGTGGAGGACTGTTCGGTGCGACGTCGGCCGATGTGAAACCGGCTGCTGGGGAGGTCAGTTCCCGTGGCGAGCCACTGGGACTGAACGCGGGGGGCGTCGGTGCTGGAGGGATGGGAGGAGGAAGGTCGCTGCGGGTCGTGGACGCGTGTGGGAAGGGTTCCGGGGCAGCAGGAGGCGGCGGAGACGGAGCATCGGCGGGCCCATCTCCCTCGGCTGCCCTCGGAGCAAGCATGTCGTCCGCGGGGATCTCGCCTGATGCTCCAGGTGTGTGGGCTTCCAGTTGCGTCTCGGACGTGTCCTCTGGGACGGAGGCATCTGGGACGGAGGCATCAGACGATGTCACAGCCTGCTCGGGCAGCTCAGAGTCGCCAGAATCGGGGCCGAGTGCCGTTTCCTCGGGAGACGACTCGGCCGAGGC
>CANETO010000051.1 GCA_947440895.1 Planctomycetaceae bacterium
ATGATCCGCGAGGCGAAGGGGAACAAGGATCGGGTGACGGTGATGCCCGCTGCGGTCGTGGAATCACTCACGCGGCATGTTGATTCCTGGCGGCGGGCGCAGCATTTCGCAACACACATGGTCTGGCCCGTGCTTCCCTGTGGATTCGGGGATGTGTGAGAAGAAACCATGCCGAATCAGGAGCCTCGATGCGCTAAAATATGGGCTGGCTCGACGCAGACACTGACACGGAAGTTCATAGTTTTCGTCGTCCGCGAGCAGGTGAAACGTCACAAAGTCCGGATTCTCGCCGCGGCCAAAGTCGCCCCGGCACACCCAACGCATCAAGGAGGATGTCATGTCATCTGCGAGTTCATTCAACGATCCAGCAGGCCGGGAGCTTTTGGCCATGCTCAGGAACGCCCGACGGAACAAGTTCGGCGACCCCAAATACCACTCGGGCCGCAAGAAGAAAGAATTCGCGTCGCCGTACTTGGAATTTCTCGACAAGCTGGAGAAGCTCGCCCGGAAGATGCCCCAGCCGTACGAGTTCGATCTGCTTCACTCCGACGGGATCAGGCACGCAGACTTGGATGCGGGTGTGAGGGTGTTGAACGAGCTGATTTTCGAGTGCCAGCGCAGCCTTGAGGGCATCGAGCATGCGAGGCTGGACTTGGATGCGCAGGCAAATGCGAGGGCACAGGGATACGGTCGACCCTGAAAGTGCAGGCACGACCGCTGACATCAAAAAAAAGCGGCCGAGGTGTATTTCAACCCCGGCCGCTCTTTCTCGCGCAGGCAATCAACCCGCCCACGCCCGACACGCCTCCCGATAGCCGCATGACGCGCAGCTCATCGTGCTCGGCGCCGGATAGAAGTGCCCTGCCGAGATAGCCCGCCAAACCCGCTCCACGCCCGCCAAGGTGCGTTTCACGTTCCCCGGCTCAACTTCGCGGGTGTGCTCCTCGACGACCGGCTCCTTGGTCTTCGTCAGAACCAGAAAACGGGTCGCGATCTTCTTCCCCGGGCTGATTTCGCTGGCCAAGTGGGAATACAGCAGGAGTTGCTCACCACTGTCCTCAACCTGCTCGGCACTCCATTTCCCGCGAGATGTCTTGATATCCGTGATGACCAGCGAATCCGAGTCTTCCGTGAGCAGGTCGACCCTCCCGTACAAATCTGGCACGCCATCGACCAGCATGCCCCGAATCTCCTCCTCGACGCCCAGCACCCGCCCCTGAACGCTCGCCGCGGGGCTGTTCAGAAACGCCGTGAGCATCTTCGAGGCCAGAGCATCCAGCGAGGTCCGGGTCTCTGTGCTGCCGAACTGGATCGCGTCGGGGTCGTGCGGCAGCCATGCGGAGCGGTAAGCGAGCATGAGCCGCTTGACGTCGGGTGGTTCCTCGCCGGACAAAACTGCTTGGTAGTGCTGCTCGACCGCCGAATGAATCCCGGTGCCGAAGATGAGGGCACTGGAGACAGACTCCTCGGGCAGGCCATCGACGTACCGGAACCTGTATTTGAGCGGACACTGCCTGAACGTTGAGATAGCCGACCAACTCACATAGTCCCGGCCAGTGAGTTCCTTGGCGATCTCGTTGGCGGGATTCGTGCTGGCAGGCGTGATGATGGGCAGCTGGTGTGCGTTGGCGTTCATCGGGCACCTCCATTCATGGCGTAGGCCCCGTTGCCGTTGGTGCCCGGGCTGTTGGTCGGATCGTCGCCCTTCAGCTCGTCGATGAGGTTGCTGGCCTGCCGGATGCCCAGTTCGTCTGCCGTGGTGAGCCCGAACCTGTCCCGCAGCAAACCCACGAGGTCGATCTTCCGGCGAGCACAGATGGCCCGAATCGCTTTGACCTGACTGGCGGTAGCGGGACGAGGGCTGGGCTGGTTGTTGAATTGGGCTGGCTGAATGCGAGTGACCGTGGCGCCGCTGATAGCCGGGCTCGTACGGACCTCGATGACCTCCTGCGTGACCGGCTGGGATGCGCGAGAAGGGCTCTGGCTGCGCGTCTGCGGGCCGTTTGTGGTCTGGGGGTGTTCTGAGACGTCTGGAGCACAAACGGGGCTATTCGGTGTCGGATTTCCTTGGACAAGCAGCCGATTGATTTGGTCCTCGACGGCCTTCTCGCAACTCTGGTACGCCCGCTGCACGACCGTCTGAAAACCCTCGCGGTCATGAAGCAGGGAGCCGTCGAGTTCAGCCTCGATGGTGCATGAGGCCGAGGCGCTGGAGAAGCCGGGCAGACCGACTTTCTTCGAGACGCCTGCATGAAGTTTCAACATGGGTGAAGTTCCTGTTGGTTGATGGGTGGTGGTGGCTGTGCGGTGGTCACTTCCGCTCACGTTGTTTGATGTTTCTGCCCGCGTGCGTGTGCGTGAGCACGCATGCACGCGGTTATGGGATCCCTTATGGGATAGGGGGCACCGGTGATACCAGCAAAACGCTCAAAATGACCCCTGATAGGGTGCAAATCTGAGCCCCTACTTTGCCGTTTGCTGGTTGGGCTGCTGGGCTAGTTGGACGGTGGCGCAGAATTCATCGCCGCCGTGAAAAAGCCGCGATTCAGATATCAAGGACGAAAAAGCGACGGGCGTGGGTGCAGGGAGGCTTGGGCACCTCCACCACACTCCACGCCCGTCACTTGTTGGGACCGCGGGAATCGTCGGGTCAGATCAGCAGCAGGTCACGCCGCTCGGGCCACCTGCTTCTTTACGCTGGTCTTGGGCCGACTCTTCTTCCGGGCCTTCAGTGTGCTCGTGAAAAACGGTTCACGGCAGCCAAAGCCGAGCGAGTCCCAGTCGACCGTCCCACTTTCCGGGAGGTCGACCAGATCAAGCATGCATTCCGGGTCGAGGTCAGCACCGGAATCCGCGGGGCCGGCCAGCACGAAGCCTCGACGGCGGATTTCGTGCTGGGTCTCACCGGTGACATGGGCCACGGCGGTGAACAGTTCGAGGTCACTCATGACAGAACATCTCCATAAAAAGGGGAAAACGGGACAGGGAACACAGGAACTCGGGCTCGGTTTCGATAGGACTGGCCGCCAATGCAGTGAGGCAGCAGAAGGGGCAACAACGGCCGATGGCCGTAGAGAGTCACCCCTGTGGCGCGGAACTAGGCCGACGGAAAGGGAAGCGCGGAGCGGACAGCGAGCGAGGCGGGTGGAACCAGGCGCACGCGCCACGGCGGGGGCGCCGGGCTAGTCCATGACGGCCTCGATCACAGCCATCCTCGAGGAGGTCAGGAACTCGCGGCTGAGATTGGGCCAGGGCCCCGTCGGGCAAGGATTGGCGAAGTCGAGAAACCCGTCATTAACCGCACGATTCGCCAGACAGACAAAGCACCGAAAAGGGCGCGGCCGGCAACTCACACACTTGGATGAAAAAGCGGAATTTATTAGAGAAAAATAGGCACCAAAACGCCTTTCCCGATCGGGATACTTTTGGGCTTTATGGGTCTGAAAACTACGCATATTTCCCGCTCGGGATATTTCGTGCCATAATGGATCCGAAGACCTCGAATATTTCCCGTTCGGTAAAGAAATGCCAGTTCGCTCGCTAAATCCCGAAGATGTTGGCCATATCGTGCGATCGACCCGCAAGGCCTGCCGAATGCGACAGGACGAACTCGCAGGTGCCGCCGGCGTCGGCCTTCGGTTCATCGTTGAGCTGGAGGGCGGGAAGCCCACTGTGCAACTCGGCAAAACGCTTCAGGTCTTGTTTGCACTCGGATGCTCCGTCGAGATCACCCCGCCTCTCGAACCGCTGGGGGGCCGTAGGCCGTGAAGCGCGTTCTTGACGTCTGGTGGGACAAACGAATCGTCGGCCAACTGACTGAGAACCAGCATGGCGAACTCAGTTTCGTTTATGAGCCGGCATGGCTTGCAGACCCCGACACACCTCCCCTATCGGCTTCGCTCCCAAAGAGGGAGAAAGCCTTTACGAAAAGGGAGTGCCGACCTTTTTTTGCCGGTCTGCTCCCTGAAGAGAGCCCACGAGAAGCCGTTGCCCAGTTGCTCGGCGTATCCGTTGCGAATGACTTCTCACTTCTAGATCGGCTAGGTGGCGATGTCGCTGGGGCGGTGGAGCTGCTCCCGCCTGGAACGCCGTCGTCAGTTGAGCCCTCCGAGCGACTGCCAACGCGGCTTGATGATGCGGCGTTGCTCGAGGTGTTGGACGACCTCCCGCGTCGCCCCTTTCTCACTGGCCAAGAAGGATTGCGGCTCTCACTAGCCGGCGCGCAACCGAAGGTGCCTGTGGTTCTAGTGGACAACGCGGTTGCACTGCCGGCACCTGGACAACCCACCACACACATCCTCAAACCTCCCATCGAACGGTTCAATGGCACGACCGAGAACGAAGCATTCGTTATGCGGCTCGCTCGCGCAGTTGGACTCAATGTCGCTAACGTTGAGCCGCGTACCGTCAGCGATAGAAAGTTTCTGCTGATCGAGCGGTATGACCGCTTCTTCGGCGCCGATGGCCACGTGTACAGACTTCACCAAGAGGATTTCTGCCAAGCACTTGGAAGGCCACCGGAGAAGAAGTACGCCTGCGACGGAGGCCCCGCTTTCGTGGACTGCTTCGACCTCCTGCGTACGTGCTCCAAAGCGCCGGCATTGGACGTTATCTCGCTTCTCGATGCTGCGATCTTCAACGTGATCGTCGGCAATGCCGACGCCCACGGGAAGAACTTTTCGATTCTCTACCGAAGCGGTTCTCCCAGGCTCGCACCGCTATATGACCTTCTCTGTACCGCCTACCATCGGGACCTTTCGACGTCCTTTGCGATGAAGATTGGTAAACGGGCAACACTTGGTGAACTCGACGCAAGGGGATGGGAGAAGTTCGCTGACGATGCCGGCATGACTTGGCCGTTTGTTCGGCAGAGGGTCCGGAACATTGCTGAACTCGTTGAGGCGAAGATCGAGTCCGTAGTGGCCGAGTTCGCGTCACTCAAGCTGGACCGCGCGGTTGTAGACGATCTTGCAGTCTTGATCAGGGAGCGGGCTGAGGCGTGTGAAACGACCCTGACCAAGTAGCCACCCCCTCTCCGCCTCCAACGCCTCCGACCTGCTGCCGTAAGGCCCCAGCACCGGCCCACCCGACGGCCCCATGTCGGCCGACCAGCAGCCCGCGGCGTCTGGCTCCACGTGACTCGCCCGGGTGATCTTCAGCGTGCCGATCTCCCGCAGGTCCAGTGCCTCGTCATAGATGCACCGGGCCACTCCATCCGCTCTGACGACCAACTCCACCTCCATGGTCATGCCGCACCTCCCGAACTTCGTCTGAGGATGTTCCGCCGCGGCCTGTCGACGAGAAGGTCACCAACAGCCGCCTGAATATGCTCGAAGTCCCGGGCCACCATCTGCCGGAGTCTGTTGGAGTCCCTGAGCGTCTGCGGCTCGATTCCCGTGATGACCTGCTGGGCTTCTTCCACCAGCATGTCGAGTTCTGGGCTGCTCCTGATGTTGAGCCGCCGGAACCGCTCGAAGAACTCCCGGAGGTTCTCGACGGCTGAATCCCGAAACACTTTGGGCTGGCCGTCGTGCAGGCCCGTCAGGCGTTCAGTCAGATGAGCCGTGAGCCGCTGGAGTTCCGTGGCGAAGGCTTGTTCAGCGAGTTCGACGGCATTCTCGAACCGTTCACGCACTCGGGCCTGCTCCGCCTGAAACACTTCGGGATTCAGTGCGACAAGGTATTGCGGCGGCTCGATGGGGATGACGCTCCACTCCATGTCGAACAGGCCATCGAGCGTGGTGGGATAGTCGCTGGCGTTGAAGAGTGTGCCGAGTCGCCGCTCTGCTTCTGTCTTGATCGTGTCGTATTGATCGGCGAGTTCCCGTGCGGCCTCTTGGAGTCGCTCGCGGTATGTCTGCATTGTGGTCGCGAACAGGCCGAGCGAGTTCTGCGGAAGGAGCCGAATACCAGCCTCAGGGAATGGCAGCGTGACCGTGCGCCAGTAGGAAGACGCCTCGGACCGGACGGCAGCAACGGCACGGTACCCGGGGTTCTTGGTGTCGAGGATGAGCTTACTGGCCGAGAGGAGTTCCCGGTCGGCATGGAACGCTCGGGCTGCTGTCGTGCGCTGCTCTGGGGCCAAGGTCTTACGGACGCCCAGCCACGTGAAGGAGAGGCGAACGGCGGCCATGGTGGTGCGGAGTCTCTGGGCGGCGTTGGGGGTGGTCTGGGTGATGGGCGTGTTGGTGGGTTGGGTTGTAGACCGGCTCGTGGTGTGCTGGCCGGTCTGGGGTTCGGTGATGGTTGTGGACATTGGTACGTGGAATCTCCTTGGAGAGTGTGTTGAAGGCCGACCGCCAAGACTGCTGACAGACTGGTGGCGGCTCGGGTTTCGAAAAGTCCTTGGCTGTTGACGTTTTTGCGGGCCTACGGCGGGCGAGTGGCGATCGAGGCGACTATGGGGACCACCATCGCTCGATCTCGATGGGGTCGTACTCAAGATCAGCATCCTGAATGACGACGACCGGCCCTTGATGTGGACTCCATTTGTTGAAGAGTCGGGGGCCCTGTTTAAGGTGTGGCGCCACTAGTCAGTGGCCCGCGAGACCCATTCCAAGGGGCTCGCGCGCGCCATGAAGCGGTTTACGGGTTGTGTTCCTGTTGATGTGCTTTCTGTTCTGAGTCCGTCTCAACAGAGACTTGAGCGCGAACCTTGTTCGTGGCGTCATCGCTCGGCATAGACCTCCGACGGTGTGCGATAGCCAAGGGCCTGGTGGGCCCGCTCGTTTCGGTAGAAGTCGAAGTACGTCCCCAGCGACTTCTTGGCCTGCCAGCCGTCGGCTTCGTCCCACAGATAGACCTCCTCGCACTGGATCGTTCGCCACAGCCGTTCGACGAACACGTTGTCGATAGCTCAGCCATGACCGTCCATCGAGATGGCCACGCCTCTCTTTTCCAATCGCCTCATCAAGGCTGTTGCCGTGAACTGGGCTCCTTGATCCCTATTGAAGATCTGTGGCAGTGCTCGTGACCGCGCTGCATCGAGGGTCTCCAGGCAGAAGTCGCCCGTGAGCGTGTTGGATAGCCGCCACGACAGGACGTTGCGGCTGTAGAGGTCCATGACCGCCGTCAGGTACAGGAAGCCGTGTTGAAGGGGGATGTAGGTGATGTCGCTGGCCCAGACCTGATCGGGCTTCGTAATCGCCATATTCCGCAGTAAATACGGGTAAACCTTGTGGCCAGAGGCGGGGCGACTGGTCGATCGCTTTGGGCACACCGCCTCGATTCGCATCAGCCGCATTGGCCTTGAAGGCTGCCCAAAATACTCGTCGCTTTCTGGCCATCACTCTTCTCGTGACGTGGTGCCTCCCACCCGGGAAGCTCCACCTTATCAGGGCGAACGAAATCCGGGGTCCACCGCACACGTGGCTAACCGAGCCGATGCACACCTGCCTCCCCTGCTGGATCGGCTGGCGGGCATCGGCTCGGCTATAGCGATAAATAAGTCAACTACCGTGACCTCGAAACCATCATTAGGGTCTGAATTCGCTAGCTGTTCTTGCTGGTTAGCTTCGCCTTCGCTTTGAGATTTCGCCGCTTGACAACCCTTCGGCCGAGTGGGTATCTTATGGGCCGCTAGGGGGGTTCCTCTGTTTGGGCAAACGACAAGGTCGTAATTCGCAAATTGGGGGCTCGTCAAAAACGACTTGAAAATATGAAGTTGATCGCATCATTGGCAGTGAAGCCCCCCCTGAGCGATGGTGCAATTCTCCCTTCGTTCTCGATGCAGTTGTAGCCCACATCTTCGAGAGATTCTCGGTTACCGCCTAGTCTGCGACCACCCTTGACCAAGGGGTTGTTGGCTGTGCGGGCGACGGGCAAGGGGAAATCAATGCTTTTGGGATCACCCAGTCTGCCTAACACATCCAGTACTTAGTTTTGTTGGCCGCCAGCGAGCGGCGAAGAGCGATGTTGTGGCGGGCACACAGGCGTCGGGGAATTTCGCCCGATTTCAATCGCATCTAAATCAATCTTACTACAAATCACTTGGATCGTTCTCTTACAAGGCGAAGGAGCGGATCAATGCCCACTTTTCTAAGAACTCACCTGCGACACTGTCTGGCGTATGTGCTTTCCGCATCAATGTTGCTAGCCGGGGTGCCGGCCCGGACTATCTCTGCCGGTGTCTGTGGAGGTAATAATGATGCGTACGGGCCCTGTAGCGACCCCGGAAAGTACATCGACAGCGGCACGGGCGATGGATGGTGCGGCGCTTGCGGCGGCTTGACGACCGTCTACGTGGGGGGCAACTGCTCCGGAGGCGCCGGCGAAGGAGCGTTTGACTGCAACAACTGCATGACCAACTGGAAGACTTCGCGACAGGCATATACGTCCACTCCCGTGGGCCCCGTCTCGGTCGCTGCATGTTTCATTGGATGGGATGCCTGCTTTGCCGCCGGTACCGTCGGCACTGCGACATGTGGCGCTTTTTGCGCCAGCGTATGCACGGTTGGATCTCCGCCAGTTATGGCTGCCTGTGCCCTTGCCTGCACGGCGGCTTGCGGCGGCGCCGCCTCGTCTGCCTGCGACTGCATGTATGACGAGTGCGTTGAGGTGTGTGAGCCTTCGGGCGCGCCCGTGCAGACTGGCAGTTCGAGCGCCTGCAACTAGTTGACCGCGGCACGGCGCTTCATAACGCTCGCGGAGTTGAATCTGGCCCACGGAACCATAATTGGTGAGTAATGTTCGCTTTCGCGCGCTCTTGCCGGCGCTCTGACTATCGTGTGATGGCGGCGTCTCTTATGGGGGCGCTAGGTTTGCTGATGGCAGCAAAGGCCCAAGGCCCCCAAAATAGATCGCCCGCGGACTCCCACGTTTCGCGTAGTGCTGCGATCCTGTTTGATCGCATGGCCGAGCAGAGCGCCATCGACTTCGACAATGCGACAGGCTTCTACATCGTACGCAGGTATGACCACACCTCCGACTCGGAACGCGAGCAACAGATCGGAGACGTGCGAATGGCCCTTGAGAAAGCCAAGAACTATCGGATAGCCAACGAGCGAAGTCTTGGTCTAGAAGTCGATGAAGCAGCCCTCCAAGCAGAAATCGATGCCAATGTATCCGAGTTCTCCCAAGGGTTGTCTGCCCTCGAGTTGCAGACCTACGTTGAAAAGTATTTCCTCCAAGGGGAATCCTATCGGCTTGAGCAG
>CANETO010000052.1 GCA_947440895.1 Planctomycetaceae bacterium
CAGGACAAGATCCAGGGACAGCGGATCGCCAAGCGAACCGGCAGCGTCGGCAAGATCGACGACGAACTCCCCGTGCCGCACCATTCTGGCTACGTCGTGTCGCCGGTGGCCGACGGCAGTCTTGTGTTCGACCATCAAAAGGTGCAGTCCTGAACGGCAGCCCCTCCGAAGCAAACGAAAAAGGAACTCCGATGACCGCCCCTGGACAGGAAAAACTCGTCATCTCCGGACTGCATGCCGCCGTGGACGGCCAGGAGATTCTCAAGGGCGTCGACCTGGAGATCGGCCGCGGAGAGATCCACGCCTTGATGGGCCCCAACGGCTCTGGCAAGAGCACGCTGGGCTACTGCATCATGGGGCATCCTTCCTACGAGGTGACGGCCGGGTCGATCGAACTGGTGGAGGCCGACGGCACGCGGCACGACCTGCTTGCCATGGAACCCGACCAGCGGGCCCGCGCGGGGGTCTTCCTCGCCTTCCAGCGGCCGATGTCGATCCCCGGCGTGCGACTGGCCGACTTCCTTCGGCACGCGGTCACGAATGTGCGCAATCCCGACCGCAAAGAGGGTCAGGAACTGATGCCGATGCGGGACTTCCGCAGCGAACTGAAGGCGAAGATGGCCGATCTCTCGATCGACACCGAGTTTGCCAGGCGGTACGTCAACGACGGGTTCTCCGGCGGCGAAATGAAGCGGGCTGAGATCCTCCAGTTGGCCATGCTGCGGCCGAAGTTTGCGATTCTCGATGAGACCGACAGCGGTCTCGACGCCGACGCCGTCCGTCTCGCCAGCCAGAGCATCGCCCGCATCGGCGGTGCCGAGATGGGAATCCTGATCATCACGCACCACGAGCAACTCCTCGAGCACAACATTCCGCTCCGAACGCACGTGATGCTCGGCGGTCGGATCGTCGAATCGGGTGGGCCGGAACTGGCGGCGGAACTGCACAAGCGTGGCTATGAGCGGATCCGTGCAGCCTACCCCGAAGCCGCCGCCGCGGAACGTTCGCTGCAGGATGCAGCCACCTCGAATGCCCCTCATCCAGTCACCGCCTGAAACAGCCGCCCGTTACAAACGACCGACACGAAAAGGAACACACCATGGCCACCGGCCTTCATCCCTCCGCGGGAGATTCCAGCACGATCGCGATCGGCACGGGCGACGCTATCGGCGACATCAACAAGTACGATTTCCGCACCGACTCGCCGGCCGTCTTCAAGGCCCGTCGCGGCATCGATGCGGGCATCGTCGCACAGATTTCGGAGATGAAGCGGGAACCGGCCTGGATGCGTGATTTCCGGCTGAAGTCCCTGGAAATCTTCAACTCGAAGCCGATGCCTCACTGGGGAGGCGATATCGCGGTCAACTTCCAGGACATCTTCTACTACCTGAAGCCAGCCGAGCAGCAGGGCAAGACCTGGGAGGAAGTGCCCGACGCCATCAAGAAGACCTTCGACCGGCTCGGCATCCCCGAGGCCGAGCGGAAGTTTCTCTCGGGCGTGAAGGCGCAGTTCGAGAGCGAAGTGGTCTACGGCTCGCTGCAGGAGGATCTGTCGAAGCAGGGCGTGATCTTCACCGACACCGACACCGCCGTCCGCGAACACCCCGAACTGCTCCGCGAGTATTTCGGCCGGATCATCCCGCCCACTGACAACAAGTTTGCGGCCCTCAATTCGGCTGTCTGGTCGGGCGGTTCATTCATCTATGTGCCCAAGGGCGTGAAGATCGAGTTCCCGCTCCAGGCCTACTTCCGCATCAATGCCGAGAGCATGGGGCAGTTTGAGCGGACGCTGATCATCGTCGACGAGGGCGCACAGGTGCACTACGTCGAGGGATGCACCGCGCCGATGTACTCCACCGAGAGCCTCCACTCCGCGGTGGTCGAGATCGTCGTCAAGAAGCATGGCCGCTGCCGCTACACCACGATCCAGAACTGGGCCAACAACATCTACAACCTCGTCACCAAGCGGGCGATGGCCTACGAGGGAGCGATGATGGAGTGGATCGACGGCAATCTCGGCAGCCACCTGACGATGAAATACCCGGCCGTCTACATGATGGAGCCCGGGGCCCGGGGCGAGATCCTCTCGATCGCCTTTGCCTCGGCAGGTCAGCATCAGGACGCCGGCGCGAAACTCGTCCACGCCGCCCCCAACACGTCGGGGCGGATTGTCTCCAAGAGTATTTCCAAGAACGGCGGTCGGTCCAGCTATCGCGGCCTGGTCCGCGTCGAGCCGGGCGCCCGCAAGAGCCGGTCGAGCGTGGTCTGCGACGCCCTGATCCTCGATGACAAGAGCCGCAGCGACACCTATCCCTACATCGAGATCGAGGAGCAGGACGTCTCCATCGGCCACGAGGCGAGTGTCTCCAAGATCGGTGAGGAGCAACTCTTCTACCTCACTAGCCGCGGACTCACCGAGGCCGAGGCGAGCACGATGATCGTGAGCGGCTTCATCGAACCGCTCGTCAAGGAACTGCCGATGGAGTATGCCGTGGAGATGAACCGGCTCATCGAACTCCAGATGGAAGGCTCCGTGGGGTGACCCAACTTCCATGACCTCTACACCCATGACCACACCCGCCACGCCAGCCGCGCCAGCCACACCAGCAGCCCCAGCCCTGCCCGCCGCCTTCGACCGAGTATCGTTCGACCGACTGCTCGCCGATCAGCACGCGGGCCGGGCTGCCCCCGCCTGGGTGATCGACCAACGCCGAGCGGCCTTCGACCGGCTTGAATCTCTCTCCCTGCCCGACCGGCGGGACGAGAATTGGATGCGAACCGATATCCGACTCTTCAAGCCAAAGGCCTGGGGGCCTCGGCATGCTCCGCGTTCAGACGCCATGGTTCCGACAGGCCTTCTCGCCGAATGTCTGGCGGGTGGCAGGTCGACCGGCGATTCGTTCTTCGACGACGGCGCACAGGCGGCTGGCGGCAGCACACCGCTCGCAGGTCGCCTGCTCTCGCTCGATGGCCACGTGCTCCACGAGGAGCTCGATCCGGCCCTTGCCGCCCGGGGCGTGCTGTTCGGCTCGGCCGACCGGCTCCTTGCCGACCACGCCGACCTGTTCCAGCGGCACTGGTTCTCCGTGATCGACTCGCGCTGCGATTGGTTCGCGGCATTGCACGCGGCGTTTCATTCGGCGAGCACCGTGCTCTATGTTCCCCCCGGTGTGAAGATCGACGAGCCGCTGCATGTGCTCTCAGGTCTTGGCGAAGGCGGCGTCGATACGGCGCACGTTCTGGTCGTGCTCGGTGACGGTGCCGAGGCGACCGTGCTCACGGAGACGGCCGGCGGCGGTGGCTCAGGCTCGACCACAGGATCGGGCTTTCATTGCGGCGGCACCGAGATCGTTGTGGGCCGCAACGCTTTCCTCCGGATGGTCAATCTGCAGAACTGGAGCATGGGCGTCTGGCATTTCGCGCGTCAAAAGGCCGTGATCCATGAGCAAGGCCGGCTGCAGTGGACACTCGGCGCACTCGGCAGCCGGCTCTCCCAAGTCGCCCAGGACGTGGCCCTCGTCGGCCGCGGTGCGTCGGCTCAGGTCAATGGCGTGATGTTCACCGAAGGCCGCCAGCAACTGGTCTACAACACGCTCCAGCATCACGAGGCCGCTGGGTGCCGAAGCGATCTGCTCTACAAGGGCGGTCTGCAGGACCGATCCCGTCTCGTCTGGCGAGGCATGATCAAGGTCGACAAGGCCGCCCAGAAGACCGACGGGTATCAGCGGAACGACAATCTCATGCTCTCGCGTGAGGCCCGCGCTGACTCGATCCCCGGCCTCGAAATTGAAGCCGACGACGTCCGCTGCACGCACGGCGCCACCAGTGGCCGGGTCGACGAGGAACAGATCTTCTACGCCCAGGCTCGCGGCCTCTCCGCCGACGAGGCTGCCCGGCTGGTGGTGGCTGGATTCTTCCAGCAGGTCTTCGATCGGATCACGATCCTGCCGGTCCGCGAGGCGCTCGCCCGGGCGATCGGCAGCCGTATTCGTCGCCTCTCGTAACCGCGACTTCCTGTTGCATGTCCCGGCGACGGTTCGCCGTCCTCTTCTGGAGTTCCACCAATGCCCGAGTTCACCCGCGTGGCCGATGTCTCGGAGATTGCCGATCCGGGCAAAATGCTCGTTGAAGTTGACGGCGACGTGGTCGCGCTTTTCCATGTGGAAGGCCGCTTCTACGCCATCGACGACGTCTGCACGCACGACGGCGGCCCGCTCGTAGACGGTGAGCTCACGGGGTACAAGATCGCCTGCCCACGGCACGGGGCGAAGTTCGACATCCGCACCGGAGCCGCGCTCTCGATGCCCGCCGTGCGGCCGACGCGGTCCCACCTGGTGAAGGTGGAGGACGGCGTCGTCTGGGTGGCACTGGGATCCGGCTCCGGGTCCACGCCCGGCCCGAACAACCAGGCGGCCGACTTCCGCAGCTACCTGCCAACGAATACCGCCGCCAGCGCCTCTGAGGCTACCGCTTCTGCACCCGACGCCTCCGTGGGCTCGCCAGCATTGGCACCATCGACGCCGGGGACTGCTGGAACATCACCGGCCGCTGAAACAGCGACAAACGAAGCCGGAATCCCGAGCGAAGAGGCTGTTCGCGAATGGCTCAAGGAAGTGAAGGATCCTGAGCTCTTTGTGAATATCGTCGACCTGGGGCTGATCTATGGCGTCACCCTCTCGCCGTCAGCCGATGCGCCGGGCAAGCACCACGTTGCGATCGACATGACGATGACGAGCCCTGCCTGCCCGGCCGGACCGCAACTGATCGCCGACACGAAGCGGACGGTCAGCAGCCGTGATTCGATCGCGGCCGTCGAGGTGCGGATCGTGATGGATCCGCCGTGGACGCCCGATCGCATGACCGACGCCGCCCGCGACCAACTCGGGATATTCTGACTTCACGCGAAACATGGCATCGTGCCATTTTTTCGCTTGGCCGACCTCCGTCGGCTAGTGCTTACAAGGGCGTCCTGCCCTGGCTCCCAAGATGCCTGCCACGATTGCCAGCATGGCCCGTTTGACAAAAAGCCCCGGACGGAAGTCCGGGGACACCGGGTCGTTGGGCGATCCCGGATCTGCAGGCTCGCGGGATGGTATTCACTCCCGGAGTCCCCCAGCTTCCGCCGGGGGCTTCTTGTCCATGTCGACGCGACGGCTCGGTATCTTACCGACCGTCGCTCGGCCGACCTCCTTCGGCTGGTGCTGACCCGGCCCTCCAGGCCTGGAGGCCAAACGCCGCCGCCGAGAGGCCGTTCTTACGCGCTCTTGTGCCGGGCCGTCTCGCGGATCGGCACCACCGGCTCGGTTCCCGCGACGTTCCGGTCGTTGATCACGTAGGTGCTGCCATTGTTTTCCGGCAGGTCGAACATGATGTCGAGCATCACGTCCTCCATGATCGACCGCAGGCCGCGGGCCCCGGTCTCCTTCCGCATCGCCCGACGGGCAATCGCCACGAGCGCCTCGTCGGTGAACTCAAGCTTGCAGTTCTCGACTCCGAAGAGCCTCTGATACTGCTTCAAGAGCGCATTCTTCGGCTCACGAAGCACCTTCACCAGGGCCGACTCGTCGAGCGGTTGGAGCGACGAGATCACCGGCAGACGACCGACGAGTTCGGGGATCAGGCCAAACTCGAGAATGTCGTCGGAATCGACCTGGGGCAGCAGTTCCGAGAGGTCGGCGTCGCCGCGGTAGCCGCTCGGCTGGCCGAAGCCGATCGTCCGCTTGCCGAGCCGACGGGCGATGATCTTGTCGATGCCCACGAACGTGCCGCCGCAGATGAAGAGGATGTTCGACGTGTCGATCTGGATGTATTGCTGCTCGGGATGCTTGCGACCGCCCTGGGGCGGCACATTGGCAACGGTGCCCTCGAGCATCTTCAGCAGCGCCTGCTGCACGCCCTCACCAGAAACGTCCCTGGTGATCGAGACGTTCTGGCTGGTCTTGCCGATCTTGTCGATCTCGTCGATGTAGAGCACACCTCGCTGGGCCGCCTCGATATCGAAATCGGCGGCATTGAGCAGTTTCAGGAGCAGGTTCTCGACGTCTTCGCCCACGTAGCCCGCCTCGGTGAGCGTGGTCGCGTCACCAATGGCAAACGGCACGTCCAGGATCTTGGCCAGCGTGCGGGCCAGGAGCGTCTTGCCCGAACCGGTAGGGCCAAGCATCAGGATGTTGGACTTGTCGACTTCGACGTCCCCTCCCTCACTCCCGAGATTCAGCCGCTTGTAGTGGCTGTGGACGGCGACCGCGAGCACCCGCTTGGCATGCTGCTGTCCAATCACATACTGATCGAGATGGCCGACGATCTCCCGGGGGGACGGAATCGTGGTGAAGAGCTGCTTGCTCGTACCCCGCCGCCGTTTCTCCTGGTCCAGGATCGACTGGCAGAGGTCGATGCACTCGCCACAGATATAGACGTCACCGGGTCCCTCGACCAACGGACCAACGTCGCGGTAGCTCTTCCGACAGAACGAGCAGAAGGCGTTCTTCTTGGTCGTCCCGCCAGTACCACGGCGCCCCAGCCCGCCGACATCTTTCCCTGATGGCATGCTTCAATTCCTCGTGGGTCTTGTCCTGCCTGTTCCAAACAGGCCTTTCGCCGCCCTGAGCGCTTCAACGCCCTACGATATGCCCAACCCCTGCTGGCGATTGGACTCCTTCGCATCGGGCCGCACGTGCGGCTCGACGAGCGTAGATATTTTTCGGTATTCCTCTTCGCTGAGCACACCCTTGTCCCGCAGATTTTTATAACCGACAAGCGAGCTTTCCCAATCGCCATGATCGGCACTCGGCTCGAGCCACCAGGACCGGACTGCAACGATCGCAGCGATCCCGAGGGCCACGAACACTCCGAGCAGAACGGCACTGATCAGAAACGCTTGCACGGCACACAGTCCTGTAGCGGTGAATGCTCACCCGGAAGAGACAAGGCGTTCCTTCAGAACACCCACGAGGTCCGTCCCGCCGACAGCATTATGGCCGCCGGACGCACGTTGGGTCCAGAAAGATCCCCCCACTTTTCGCAGGCCCTACAGGCTGTGGCAATGGCAATGCGTGGAGCCTCAAAACCGACCGATTTTCCGGCTTGTGACGAAAAAACGCGACTTTCCGCGCCCGATGGCCGATTTCTTCGACATGGCGAGATTTTCAAGACCACATGGCCTGCCTCTCGATCGTTGCCGCCGGCAACGACGTCTGGCCCCCCTGCCAGCGATGGCGATGGCCGTCGCCGTCATCTGGACGGCACTCGTGAGCCTGGCTCCGCTCCCAGTCACTGCCGACGGTCCCGCCGAGCAGGCCCGGCTTCCTGAATTGGTACGAACCAAACACCGTACGTTTTCGATCCCCTTTCGCCTGCCCAAAGCTCAGGACGCAGAATCCGCTCCGCAGCGGGTGTCGATGAGTGTCTCGAAAGACCTGGGCGGCAGTTGGGAAGCGGCCGGGGAGGTCGCCCCTTCGGCCGGCACCTTCACCTATCAGGCAGGAGCCGATGGTGAGTATTGGTTTCGCTTGCGGGCGATCGATCTCAAGGGACGGGCTCGTGGTGGCGAGGGGCCCGACATGCGGGTGCTCGTGGACGCGGCCGGTCCGCGGCTTGCTGCCCGCGTGTGGAAGGGTGCTGATGGAGAAATCCTCTGCCGATATGCCGCCGTCGACGATTCCATCCGCATGGAATCTCTGAAACTCGAATACCGCACCGCAGAAGCCCAGGGCTGGAAGACCGTCGCCGCCGAGGGCGTGCTCTCTCGTGAATCTCCGGCGCACCTCGTTGGCGAGGAGATCTGGTGGGCGGGCGAAAAGGTCGAGGCGCTGACGGCGCGGATCACCGTGTCAGACTCCGCCGGCAACCAGACCGTGCGGCAGTTCACAATGGAAGCAACCGATCCCAATGTCGATCAGACGGCGTTGGCACGGGAACTGGGTGCCCCAAGCCTGCCCACCCAGGAACAGTCCTCCGACGCGACTCTGGCCCGCATGCCCCGCCCGGTCACGCAGGCCTCTACCGCGACCGAAGGTGGCCGGCCGGCCGCCGGCTGGACAGCAGAAACGGCCGCCGCCTGGTCGGCCGACCAGCCGCGGATTCCGGCGGCGACTGGTCAGGCAACCAGCGGCCGAGGTGGTGAACCAGCGAGCGTGCTGGTGAGCCAGGCCACTGATCCCACAGGAGGCCGCAGTCTGCTGACCTCGACTGCCTCCGGAATTCCCACTCAGATGCCAGCCCATTCAGCCGGCGGAACGCAGCCTCTGGAATACCGCGGCCGTCCGCTGCAACTTTCCCGATCGCGTCGCTTCGCCTGGGATTACGAACTGCCGGCCGAACGGCCAAACGGTACACCCTTGCGGGTCGAACTCTGGAGTACACGCGACGGTGGACTCTCGTGGCAGAAAGCCGCCGTCGACGACGACGACCAGAGCCCCATCAACGTGGTGCTCCCGGCAGCCGGGCTCTACGGATTTCGGCTGGAGATCGTGCCGGCAGTGCCGGACGCGAGCACTGGCCCGCGGCCGGGCGACACCGCCGAGAGTTGGATCGGCATCGATGAAGATCCGCCCCATGTGGAAATGCTCGGTGCCACCCGCGTGTCCGAAGGCGACGCCAGCGGTATCGTGATCCGCTACACATCCCGCGATCAGTTGCCGGCCCCCAACACAGCCCGGCTGCTCTTTTCCCCGAACTCGGAAGGCCCCTGGGCCACGATCGCCACTGCGACCGATAATCAGGGTGAATACCGCTGGCAGCCGGATCGGGCGACTCCTTCCCGGGTCTATCTCCGCGTCGAGGTCTCCGATGCCGCCGGCAATGTCGGGGCGGTCACGAGCCCCGAGCCCGTCACGGTGACCACCTCTCGCGTCGTCGGTCGTCTGGGCGGCGTTCGCACGCTGCCGACAGGGCCGTAAAGGCTGGCTGCCTTCACGCGAAACATGGCATTCGGGCCTGACGCGTGCTCGTGATTCAACGCGTGCTCGTGATTCAACGCGTGCTCGTGATTCAAAAAGCCCCGGATGGAATTCCGGGGATACCAGGCCGTTGGGCTTTCCCGGATCTGCATGGCACGCGGGATGGTATTCACTCCCGGTGTCCCCCGGCTTCCGCCG
>CANETO010000053.1 GCA_947440895.1 Planctomycetaceae bacterium
AGCGAGGTTGCCGACCCATTGGCCCGTCTGCGCCCACTGGCGATTCCGCTCGTCATCCGACGGCAAATCGGTCGCAGTGATCTGGACGCCGCGGGCCGCAAACAGCGCCGGCAGTTTTTCTGCTCCCACTGCGAAGCCGAGGCCACGGCGGCCCGGCTGCAGCATGCCACGCTCGTCGAGCGTCTCGCAGATGTAGGCCAGTTCCCAGAGCTTGCGGTGTGCCCGCCACGGCTCGCGGAGAGCCGCCGACCAATGGCGAAACCTCGGGCTGTCGAGCTGGTCGAACGTGCAGAGCGACGAGGTGGTGCGGTCCGGTCGCATGCCGCCCACGTAGATCGATGGATCGGTTTTCCCGAATCGTGCGACGTCGATCCGGGCCGTCGAGGGACGGCCGGGTCGCTTCGTGCGAGCCGCATGACCATTCCCCCATGCCGTGATCGATCCCAGCAATTCATCCACTCGCACCATGATCTTGCCTCGTTGATTCTTGTTCCCGATGGCATCGACACCGCCTGCCGCCGCCAGAGTTGCCGACCATGCTCAGGCCGCCGCCCGCTCCCCATGCCGGGCATCGACGGATGTCCCGGAAAACACGATCCGCATCAACTGTTCGGTCGCCTGCTGCCAGGTTGGGGACGCAAACGATCCCTCCGGCTGTGCGGCCGGAAAGACACCGTCCCGTTCCCAGCGGACGATCTGCCCGGCCAGACCGGCCACGTCGCTCGGGGCGAAATAGACACACCACGGCCCGCCCACCTCGCGATGCGCCGGAATGTCGGATGCGAACACCCGCATGCCGTGCGACAGGCTCTCCACGATCGGGAGTCCATAGCCCTCAGCCCGCGACGGAAAGATCAACGCCCGAGCATGGCCGTAGGCATGGAGCAGTTCTGTATCGGTGAGGTCGCCAAAGTGCATCAGATGGGTGCCATACCGCGGGTGACTGTGCAACCGGCGGACGAGTTCGTCCCCCTTCCATCCCACGAAGCCAGCGACGAGCAGCCGGGCCTCCGGCACCTGCCGCCACACCTCTTCAAAGACGGCCGGCAGGACCGTCTGATTTTTGCGGGGCTCGATCGTGCCGACAGTGAGATAGGGCTGCACGGGTGATGCCGCGATAAAATCGAGCAATTCGCGACGCACCGTCCCCGCCTTCGCCGGCGGCTTCACATCGGCACCAAGCCGAAACGCCTGGACGAGCGGTGCCGCCCGTTCCGGATCCCGGCCCATCTGTCGCAGTTCCGCGCGGGCCTCGACGGCGACGGCCTCGGAGATGGCCGCCACGAAATCGGCCCGCGTCAGTGTGTTCTGCATCCAGCCCCGATAGGTCGCAGGCAGTCGCTTCGGCACGAGCTCCGGGTGGGTGTGGGGAATGAAGTCGTACTGCACGACCCCGACCCGCGTGCCGGCCTCCCTGGCCCGGTCGACGACATGCCAATACCGAGTCGCCCATGACGAATCCGCCAGCAGGAGCGTGTCGTTCGGCCCAAACTCAATCGGCGCACCGGGGAGCGGAATACGAAGGAGCCGGCGCCACTGCGTGCGGATTGCCCTGACGACGGTCCGCGGCACGAGCAGTTTGTGAAGCCGGCGCAGCACGGGATGGGCGTTGCTGGCGGGGGGCCGCTTGACGACGTCGACAATATCGCCGGACGACGAGAGGCTGAGTGTGATGAAGTGATCGTCCTCGAACCGTACGGGCACGATCGTCGCGCCATGCACCGCCGCGGCCGCGACGCCGTGCCGGGCGATGCTTCGCACCACCCGCGGAATGCCGGCAAGACGAGGCGTGGCCAGCGTCTGTGTGCAGTCGATCAATACCCTCGGCGCCTGAGTCTGCTGCCCGGTGGCATGGATGACAACAGACGGCTCAGCTGCGTGGCTCGTGCTCATGCTGCCTTTAAGTTCCTAACGCCGGGAAAAACATCCTGCCCAGGCGTCTCGTTCCCATACGACAGACGCGGCCACACGGATCGCCGGCTCTGATCGGCCGGGGCATCGATCGCCGCGAGCACCTGCGCCGCCGTCTCGTGCCAGCTGGTTGGCTGAAAATTCTGCCGGATTGTCTCCTCACGGTCATGGACCCATTCCCGGTCATCCAGGACCCGCTCCACGAGGGCGACGAGACCGTGGACGTCGTAGGGATCGAAGAATTCGGGCAGGTCGCTGCTGATCTCCGGGATGCTCGTAGCGTTCGATGCCAGACACATTCGACCGTGCCCCAGACTCTCCGCCACGGGCAATCCCCAGCCTTCATATTTGGAGGGATAGATCGTGGATTCACAGCTTTTGTAGTACCACTCCAGTTCACAGTCCTCGATGCCGTGCAGCACGTGGATATGCCGGTTCACGGTGCGATCCTGACGGATCTCCCTGAGCAGGTCGGCAACGTAGAGATGAGGCGTACCGATGCAGACAAGATCGGGGCACGCATCCCCCCGCCGGGCCGCGAGCTGCGTCCAGGCGTCATAGAGCAGCCGGTGATTCTTGCGGACGTCGAGCGTGGAAACGCAGACGAAAAACGGCCGCGTCGGCGCGAATCTCGGCAGGGGCGAGGGCGTTGCATCACCTGAGGACTCGCCCATCACATCCCCCAGGCGTACCACGGTGATCGGGGGCACGTCGAACCGACATTCCGCGCAGTAGCGTTCGATCTCCTGCCGTGAGAATTCCGAGATCGTCAGGACACAGTCCGATTCACGCAGCACGCTGCGGACCCACGCCGTGATGGCCTTCGTGTGGGCCGGTTCGAGCCATTGCGGCTTGATGGTCGGGATGAGGTCATAGATCATCCGTACCACCTTCACACCCTGGCTCCGGACGCTGGCGACCGCCTCGGTGTGGCCGGGCATCACCCAGGTGGCGCCGATCGACATGAGCACATCGCCCGGTGCTGCGAACGCCGCCACGTCCTTGCCCGCCAAGGCTGGCATTCCATGCTGGCCCGCTCCACGCATGTGCGACGGTGGCGACGGTTGCTGTCCCGGGCGAGCCGCCCGCCGCAGCCGCCGCTTGGCCCAGTGCCCGATGCTTTTCCGCAGCTGACGCGCGGCCGTCTTGAACTGCCGGAAGGCGTTTCGCAGTTCCTCGGTTTCGCCTGCCCCGCCGAAGAAAAAACCTTTCTTGAATAGCTTCAGTTTGCGGCGACCAGGCCGGGGCGTGGCTCTCGCTTGTGGCGTCGATCCAGCGACAGCCGACTCGGCAGCCGACGTGCCCGACTCAGCAGGAGCGAATCCACGGAGATGGCACCGCACGGTCGTGGGCAATTCAGACTCGCGCATCACGGAAAATCTGCCGGCTTTCGCGTCGTAGCGCACCAATCCCACCGGACCATTCTGTTCAACGAGGCCGTTGAGAATGCCGACGGTGGTCCGCTGAATGCCGGTGAGGTGCGGAAGCTTCCACCCCACGAGGTCGGAGACGTCGTACCAGATCTTCACGGGAATCCCTTTCTGAGTCGAAAGACTGAACTGGCTTATCAAGAGTGTGCGTCTGCTTAGGCCGCGGCCGTGGTGGCCAGGTAATGGCCCTTCACGAGCTTGAATCCGTCGGTGATGTTGGCCGGATACGACAGAGGAGCACGGAGGGAAGGCTCCTCGCGGCGGTAGTAGTAGCGGTTTAAGCCGTCGAACAGGCCAAATTCATAGCCATGCTCAAAGAGCAGCCCCTCCCATTCGAACCAGGTCGGTTCGTAGGAGTAGACGTCACAGCCGGGCAGCTTTGCCTTGATCGCCTCCAGCAGGATTACCCGCGGCCGAAACGCCCGCCACTCGCCACCGAGCAGCACGTCCCGCTCGGCCCCCTCGACATCGATTTTGAGAAACTGCACGTCCTGGCCATCCAACTGGCTGGTGACGTCGGCGAGGGTGATCATGCGGACGGAATAGGTCTTTTTCGCAAGGCCAAAGCCCGCCAGACTCTTGGCATCCATCGTGTCGCGATACGTCGAGAGGCCCGAGTCGCCCCATTCGCTGAACTCGACCGACCCACGCTCCGTGCCGAGCACGACGTTCAGATTCCAGTCGCGGGGCCGCTGTTCCTCGAACTTCTCGTGAAAACGCACGACGGGCTCCACATTCACACCCGACCAGCCCTTGTCGTAGAAGTGCTTCGTGACCGAGTCGACCACGGGGTCGTAGCCGCCGACGTCGATGTAGCGGCCGTTCGTGATGTTGTGAAACACACGGTTGAGGACGACGTCCTCGAAGTTCTGGGCGTACGAGATCATCGCGATGGCTGCTCCGGGGTCAGGGGCACAGGTTTGAAGGAAATGGTGGTGGCTGACGGATGCTTGGTCGGATTAGGCCGCCTTGCGGATGATCAGGGCGATCGACGTCGACGCGTGGCCGGCGAGATTGAGCCGTAGGTGCTTGATGCGGGCGGGCGGGTCGGTGGCCCACTGGCAGTAGGGCGGCACATCGATCACCCGGTCGAGTGGATCGCTGCCGGGATCGAGGTCGATCGGCTCGACATGGTGACCCTTGGCAACCAGTCTCTGGCAGACCGACTCGATGTCCTTCAACCGGTAGATCACGCAGGGCCCATCGGCGAGCGTGGTGTCGTTGCTCGAGAGATTGAATTCGGTGGTGTGAACGGCAACGCCCCCAGGCCTGAGGCAGTCCATCTGCCGCTCGAGAAACCGCAGGCCGAGGTCGAGATTGCCGCAGTGCTCGAACGAGCAGGTCGACCACGTAAAGTCATACCCGCCGAGGTCGGCGGGTATGTGGTTCATATCAACGGGCCGATACGCGACGAGGTCGCGAAACGCGGCCTCCGGACAGAGGCCAGCTTCGTTCAGGGCTTCGAGGTTACCGACCCACTGGCCTGTTTGAGCCCATGGTTTGTTGCGCTCGTCGTCGCTCGGCAGGTCGGTGGCTGTGATCCGACACCCGCGCGACGCGAATAACGCAGGTAGCTTTTCAGCCCCCACAGCAAACCCGAGACCCGTGCGACCCGGCTGCAGCATCCCGCGCTCGTCGAGCGCCTGGCATATGAACGCCAGTTCCCAGAGCTTTCGGTGGGCCCGCCACGGCTCCCGAAGCTGCTCCGCCCAGTCACGAAACGGAGCCGAGTCGAGCGTCGCATGCCTGCACAATTGCGACACAAGCCCCGTTCCCTCAGTCGACGATGGCTGCCTTGCCCCATGCAGTTGCGGTTGCGTGCGGGCAAACGACTGCGGTTGGATCACCGGCGGCTCAACTGCCTGGGGCTGCTTGGGCCTCCACGCGTTGCGAAGTTTCCTGAGAAGTGATGCCATTGGGTCGGTTCCGATTCCTTGTTTCGAAAACCTGTGTCAGGCGGCCCGCCGCACGCGGGTCTCCCGCTCGGCGAGTGCCTTTTCCTGCGACGCAAGTTCCAGGTCGCACTCGACCATCATGTCGACGAGTTGCTCGAAGCTGGTCTGCGGATTCCAGCCCAGCTTGGTGCGGGCCTTCGTGCTGTCGCCCAGGAGCAGGTCGACCTCGGCGGGGCGGTAGTACCGCGGATCGACCTCCACGAAATCCTGATAGTCGAGGCCCAGTCGCGAGAAGGTCTTCTCGCAGAATTCACGAACGGAATAGAGCTCGTTCATGGCCACGACGTAATCGTCGGGCTTGTCCTGCTGCAGCATCCGCCACATCCCCTCGACATAGTCGCCGGCGAAGCCCCAGTCCCGCTGGGCGTCGAGGTTGCCAAGGTAGAGCTTGTCCTGCAGCCCCAGCTTGATCCGCGTGGCCGCCCGGGTGATCTTGCGGGTCACGAAGGTCTCGCCGCGGCGCGGGCTCTCGTGGTTGAAGAGGATGCCGCAGGAGGCGTGGAGACCATAGCTCTCCCGGTAGTTGACGGTGATCCAGTGGCCGTAGAGCTTGGCCACGCCATAGGGGCTCCGCGGATAGAACGGCGTCGACTCCTTCTGCGGCGTCTCCACGACCTTGCCGTACATCTCGGAGCTTGAGGCCTGGTAGAAGCGGATCTGTTCGCCCGTGTCGTCCTGCACGTCGCGGATCGCCTCGAGAAGCCGAAGCGTGCCGACGGCGGTGACGTCGGCGGTGTAGGCCGGCTGGTCGAAGCTGACGCGGACGTGGCTCTGGGCGGCGAGGTTATAAACCTCCTGCGGGCGGATCTCCCGGATCAGCCGGACCAAACCGTTGCCGTCCGACAGGTCGCCGTAGTGCAGATGCAGTTGCGGCTTCTCGCCGAAGATCAGGTGCTCGATCCGCTGGGTGCCGAAGGTGCTCGAGCGACGACGCAGGCCGTGCACCTCGTAGCCCTTCGAGAGCAGCAGCTCCGCGAGGTAGGAACCGTCTTGACCCGTGACACCCGTGACCAAGGCACGCCGCTGCATCGATGACTCTCCCGTATGGTGGGGCTTCGTGGCCCGACAGTCCGCACCTCAAGTGGTGAACAAACCCGCCGGGCCATTCCTGAGGGGGGGGACCGTAGCAGGAGGTTCGGGCGGAAGAAATGGCAGTTTTGGGATGGGTTTCCCTCGACGGCCAGATGGCATTCCCGGCTAGGCGTGAGCGTGCAGTGGGGTCGGTACGGCACCCCGCATACCCGGCAGTTCGCAGAGTGTGCTGCCAACTGCCTCAGGGGCGGCGACCTCAATCGACAGGCAATCCGCAGCGCCGCCGAGTGTCGCCCGCAGCGCATCGCGGCGGGCCGTCGATTCGACGACAACACCGTCCAACGCCCCCGTTTCCACCAAGAAACGCAGGCTATTCCCCGCATCCGTGGTCAGCGATGTCCCGAGAAAGTCCTCGAACAGCGCAGCGAGATCCTCGTCATGGAGGTAGGCGATGCGTCGCGACCGGCAGCCCAGCCGCGACTGCATCAGGGCCTTCAACACCGGCAGGCTCGCGGGTGTATTGCTCAGCACGAACAGCACTGTCGAATAACTACCGACGTCGATCGCCGTCCGTAACACCTCCACCGGGAGGAGGCGGTTGCCAGTCAGGAGCGACTGTGATCGAGCGATTCTTGGCCCAGACGCGGCGGCAAAAAAATCTGTCTGCCACGCCTTGGACTCAAGGCCCGCACACAGGCGTCCGCACGAACACGTGCTTCCAGGAAGTGCTGGCGTGACGACCGCGAGTGTCTGACGGGTGACCGCCGGCTGGGGATGCGGGCGATCCGTGAGCGTGTTCATGACGGCCGCCGCGGCTGGCCTCCACCCGACCGTATCGAGCAGCGTCTGGCCAAACGCCACCGACCGCTCCCGCAACGCGGGATTCCGCTGTAGCCTCACCATCGCGGTAGCGATGCTCTCCGGCTCCCGTGGGTCGCACGACAATTCCGGAATGACGAGTTCCGCCACAGACGACGTGTTCGATCCCACGACGGGTACGCCGCAGCCATGGGCTTCCAGTACCGGCAGGCCGAGGCCCTCGTAGAGCGAGGGAAACACCATCATCTCGGCCTGTCGGAGGATGCCGATGAGTTCCTCGTCAGACACGTAGCCCGTGCAGACGACCGCCCCCGGACGAATCCCCAGCGACCGGGCGAGGTCCTCGAGTTCGGCGATTCTTTCCGCCGTCAGCGTGCAGACCACGGCGAGCTGATGATCGGGGGCGTGTTGCTGAAACGCCGCGAAGGCCCGCACCATGCCTTCCATGTTCTTGCGCCAGTCCTCGCCGCCGATGGAGAGGCAAAACGGCTGCCGCAGACCGTGGCGAGCGACAGCGTTGGCGTCGCCCCCGGCTTGAATGAGCACCCGCTTACCATGGTCGATGTCCCCATACACGCAGTGGACCCGCGCGGGATCGACACCGGCATGACGGATCGTGTCGTGCCGCGTCGCCTGGCTGATCGCAAACAACTGGTCGTACTCCCGCATCAGCCGCAGCCCGTCAAGGTAGGGACGGCGGGACGCCGGCGACGGCAGATACCGCTCGGGAAACAGGTACGGAATCAGGTCGTAGACGATTCCCAGTCGATGGGGCTGGTGACGCGCGAGCCAGTGCGGGAAAATGTAGTCGCGACCACGGCCGAATTGCGGCAGGAAGAAGCAGGTTGTCAGTACGCAGTCGATGCGGCTGTCGAAGCCGTCGGCCAGCGCCGACTCGAGCCACCACTCGCCATGCTCGGCGAGTTCATCGAACCGCAGGGGCGGCGGCAGCTGGTCGTCCCAGAGAAACAGGTGGCGGTGCTCCGGCTCATCCCGGCTCATTTGCAGCACCAGGCTCTGCGAGTAGGCGGCGATACCGCGATCCGGGTTCCACTGCGCCGACCGGAGATCACTGAGGATGGTGAGGCGACGTGGCATGGTCGGGCACCACTTCCTGATCGCGTTTACTTGGCGCGCCGCTGGCTGAAGGGAGCCTCAGCCGGTGCTTCTGACGCCACCGCCGCAAACTGCAGATACTGCAATCCCACCTGCTCGCGGCAGAGGGCCTCGAGTTCCTCGATCCGACGCTCCAACTCCTCGATGCGCAGTGGGAGCGTTTCAAGTTGAGCGACACGCGGCTCAAGCGAAGAAAGCTGATCGACACGACGGCCCACCGCTGAGATCCGGCCGATGCCCATGATCTTTTTGAGCCTGCGAAACAAGGGTTTCAGAGAGGCTTGTGAGAACGCGCGGGCCCAGGTGGTTGGCTGTGACATGATTGGTGACGCAGGAGAGTCTGGTTGCAGGCCGCACCGGAAACCCCTGGGGGATACCAAAGCTCGGCTTCGCGAGAAACCCCAGTGTGTGCAGTCCCTGATGGAAATTCAGCAGCCATCGCCCGGCCGTAGCCGCTCAGATCCCGCCCAGCAGCCCGGCATACACATCGGCATAGCCCCGGGCCGTGGCCGCCCAGGAAAAGCCGGCGGCATGGTCCTTGAGCCGCGTCGCGAAAGCCGGATCGGCCTGATACCGGGCCAGGCCGTCCCGGTAGACCGCCGCCAATTCCGCCGGCTCATAGCCGTCGAAATAGTAGCCCATGTCGCCAGCGATCTCTGGCAGGCTCGTA
>CANETO010000054.1 GCA_947440895.1 Planctomycetaceae bacterium
CGGGCGGCAGGTAGGGCCGCGAAAGCAGGAGTTCGAGCCCCTTGGCAGTGGATGCCGCGGCCCCTTCTACCGGTGACTCGGCCACATGACCCGACCGCTCGGCTGCGGGCGACGCGGCTCCCCAAAGGCATGCGCCGGCACAGATAACGAGGACGGTCCGGCGGACCGCACTTGGTAGTGCCGGCATCCGGCAATCGACTCTGGAAACATTCATGGCATACTGGCCCTGTCGGCAGAACGATCGTATGAGTATAGACGAGCCAACAGTCCCGGCTGCGCGCGTCATGACGGCTGCTGTCGACTCCCACCTCATCCTGCCCCGCCATGCCCACCGCCAATCCGATCCTGATTCCCGAACTCCGCGTCATGCTCGGGGAGGGGGATGCCAATGGCCTGCGAGAGGTGGCGAGGGAACTCCATCCCGCCACCGTCGCGGATTTTTCCGAGGGGCTTGAGGACGCCGAACTCTGGCAACTGCTCGACTGCCTTCCCGTCGAACGGCAGGCGGAAATCTTCCCCTACTTCTCCATGCCGCGGCAGGTGGAACTGGTTCAGGCGGCCGACCGGAGCCATCTGGGGCCGCTGATCGAGTGGATGGCCGCCGACAATCGCGACGATCTGCTCCGCGAGCTCGATCCGGACCTCGTGGAGGAGATCCTGCCGCTGGTGGCCAAGGCCGAGCGGCATGACATCCGCATGCTCCTCTCCTGCCCGGAGGGGTCGGCCGGCGCCCTGATGACGACCGAATACGCATCGCTGCCGGCCGACATCACCGCCGGGGAAGCGGTGGCCCGCCTGCGGTCGCAGGCCCCCAACAGTGAGTCGATCTACTACATCTACGTCCTCGACTCTGACCGCAAACTCGTCGGCTTCGTGTCGCTCCGTGATCTGATCCTCGCCCGGCCGACCGCACTGGTGTCGGATCTCATGCAGCGGGATCCGATCAGCGTCCGCCTCGAAGAGCCCAGCGACCGGGTGGTGGAAAAACTGGCCCGCTTCGACTTCCTCGCGATCCCCGTGGTGGACGAGCACAACCGCCTGGTGGGGATTGTGACGCACGACGACGTGCTCGATACCGTCCGGCAGGACGCCACCGACGACGCCCAGCGGATCGCCGCCATCTCGCCGCTCGGCGAGAGCTATCTCGAGGCGGCACTCGTCTCGATGACCTGGAAGCGAGGGGTGTGGCTGGCCATCCTCTTTGCCACGGCCGCGCTCACCGCGATGGTGCTCGCGAAGTGGGAGTCGCCCCATGTCTGGCTCGTGGCCTTCATTCCGCTGGTGATCGCCAGCGGTGGGAACTCCGGCAATCAGTCGGCGACGCTCGTGATCACCGCCCTCTCCACCGGCGACTGCAAACTCTCCGACTGGCCGCGGATTCTCCGGCGGGAGTTCGTGTTGGGACTTCTGCTCGGCGGCCTCCTGGCGATTCCTGGCTATTGTCTCGCGCTGGCCTACGCGCCCACAGCGGCCGCCGCACTCGTGATTCCGTTGACGATCCTCGGCGTGGTGATGATGGGCACGATGGTGGGATCGGTGCTGCCGCTCGTCTTCCGCTCGATCGGCCTCGATCCCGCGTTGATGAGCAACCCGTTCGTGTCGGCGATCGTCGACATCGTAGGCATCGTGCTCTACATGCTGATCGCCCTGGTCATGCTCGACTGACAGCCCGGTCTCTCTTCCCGATGCCTTCGTCGCAAACGGGTCACAAGCCCGGCGGCAACGTGTCGCCACGTTTGGCCGCCGCAGCCCTTGTCGTGATCTCGAGCGACTCGACTCCGTCCTTCGTGCGGACAACATAGACAAGCCTGCCACCAGAGTCGCTCCGGTCGAGGATCGTGCGGAGCACCGCTTCGGCTGGCTTGTCCCGCTCGTCGAGCCCGAAGGACTGGTTTTTTGTAATGCCATCCACCTGCAGGTCGCCGCCGAGGATCTCGATCGGCATGCCGATCTCTTCCGACAGCATCTGGATCGACTTCTCCAGCGTGTCCTTGGCGAAGACCATTGAGATGGTCTTCTGCAGCGGGGCTGCCGATTCGACGGGGCCCGCTGCTGGAATCGTCCTGCCGTCCACCGGCGAGAAATCGGAGCCCGGCAGCTGTTCGATCGCACGTTCCGCCGCCAGGACGAGATTGTGGCCCGCATGCCGCGGCAGATAGGCATTGAGCACGACCCCCTTCCCTTCGGCACCGCAGCGGGTGTTCGCCACCAGGGCCTGGATCATCGCGGGCAGCCGCATGACGAGCGTGCTGCCGTAGGGATGCGGCTGGATGGCTGCGCAGGCAGCTTCGACCGCATCGGCCATGGTCTCGATCTGCACCGCCAACCGGTCTGCCAGCTGTTGTGCCGGCTCGGCGCGAGGGGCGACCACGTCGACCTCGGCGTAGAAGTTGTCGGCACAATGCAACGACAACGCCACCACCTTCACACCGTCGCCAAAGAAGCGTCCGAGCGGTTCGACGAACCAGGCCAGCGGCCCGGCCATCAGCGAGCGACCGTCGTGCTGAAGGTAGTGCGGAAACCCCAGAAACGTGAGGTGCCGCGTGCGGTCGAGCATACCGACCAGGTGCTCGAGATCCTGTGGCAGATTCGCCACCAGCGTCTCACCGTCGTTCTCGAGCCCCGATAGTCCGAGTCCCGACAATCGCGCCGCCTCGACCACCTTCTCGAGCAGCCCCGTCGGGGCCATCACGAGCACGCGTCCCTCTTCGGCCGCGGGCAGCCAGAAGGAAACCACTGCGCCCACGTGAATGGTCTCGCCATCGACATTCTGCTCCCTGGTCTCGCCCCACGCCGCCCCGCGGGCGACACCATCCTCCCAGAGCGGCGTTGGCTCACGAAACCTCACGGTCCAGCCGGCGACCGCCTCGCCGGCAGCGGTTGCCGTCTCGCTGCCCCCGGTCTGCCAGCCCACCTGAAGCTCCACGATGTTCTCGAGCCCGGTGTGGCAGAGCGTGTTCAGCAGGGTGATCCCATCGGCGACACTGGGGCCGAGCGACTTGACGAACTGCCGGCCCTCATCATCGGCCATGATCTCCGCGGGCCGGGCCACCATGATCCACTGCGATCCGGGCGGCAGATAGGAGAGCGCCGGTGGCCTGCCCGCGGTGGGCGAAACCCAGGGCAATTCGGCGGAATCGACGACCCTCACCCGCGGTACGATGCCGCGAGCGCCGTCGGCAGACTGGTTGCTTACCGGCGTTTCCCGAACCTGGCCTTCGTGTTCGAGTGGCTCTCTGGGTTGCTCTCTGGGTTGCTCTTTTGATGGCACGTCGCTCGCGGGCACGGTGGCCGCGACCTCGACGAGGGTCCTCTGCCCAGGCGCCGCCGTCGACGGCGTGCTTCGCGACAGGACAACGGCCAGCACGAGTGCCGCCAATCCACCGGCGATGCCCATGCCGACGAGCGCACGCCGGACGGCTCGGCTGTGCGCAGCGCGGCTATGCGCCAGCGTGGCGGCCGCATCCTGAGTTCGGCTGGCTGGATCGCGGGCCACGAGGTTCACAAACTCCTCTGAAGCGGGTGTGGGTATTGGGGAGGTGGCTTCAGAATGGAAGCCCTCGAGGGAGCCTTGAGCATACCCGTTGTGCTCATCCTCACGGGAGAGATCCCCCAAGGAAATTCGGGCAGAACTCTTCGGTACACACGGTAGACTTCGCACCGTCGCCCGCGCGGCGCACACCCGCGATTCCCCGTCGAAGCAGGAGAGCCTACGCACCATGCGGTCCAGCGAAGCCATCAGCATCTACTTCAACCGGGCAGCCGACCAGCTCGACCTCTCCGATAACATCCGCCGCCTCCTGCTGACGGCAAAACGAGAAGTGCAAGTGCGGATTCCGGTCGAACTCGACACGGGCGAGGTGGAGACGTTCATCGGATATCGCGTCCAGCACAACAATGCCCGCGGCCCCATGAAAGGAGGCCTGCGGTATCACCCGCAGGTCGACCTCGACGAGGTCCGCTCGCTGGCCTCGCTGATGACCTGGAAGACGGCCGTGGTGGACATTCCCTACGGCGGCGCCAAAGGCGGCATCGCGGTCGATCCCTCGCGGCTCTCCGTTCGGGAACTGGAACGCGTCACCCGGCGGTTCGTCGACGCCATCCACGATCTCTTCGGCCCCGATGTCGACATCCCCGCCCCCGACATGGGCACGAGCCCCGAGGTGATGGCGTGGATCATGAACCAATACAACAAATACCACGGCTTCTCGCCCGCCTGTGTCACGGGAAAGCCCGTGGAATACCACGGGATTCCGGGCCGCGACGAGGCGACCGGCCGCGGTGTCGGCAGCCTCACGCTCAAGCTCCTGAGCCGGCTCGGCCGCCGCATTCCCGGCACACGTGTCGCCATCCAGGGCTTCGGCAACGTGGGGTCGCACACAGCCCGCTTCCTTCACGACGCCGAATGCCGGATCGTGGCGGTGAGCGATGCCACCGCAGGTTTCCACCGTGCCGAAGGGCTCGATGTGCTCGAACTCCTCCGCTACTCACAGTCGCACGCCGGCCGTCTGAAGGGGTTTCAGGGGGGCGATCCGCTGACCAACGCCGAGCTGCTGGCCCTCGACTGCGATGTGCTCATTCCGGCCGCGCTCGGCGGCGTGCTCCACAAGGGGAATGCAGAGGCGGTGCGGGCGCCGATCATCATCGAGGCCGCCAATTCCCCGACCGATCAAGAGGCCGACGCCATCTTCGACCGCCGTCAGATCACCGTCATGCCCGACATTCTGGTGAACGCCGGCGGCGTCACGGCGAGCTGGTTCGAGTGGGTGCAGAATCGACAGCACTACCAGTGGGGCATCCACCGCGTGCGGCAGGAGCTCGACCGCATCCTCGGTGAATCGTTCGAACACGTCTGGCAGCTCGCTTCGTCGCGGCAGGTGACCCTCCGCACGGCTGCCTACATGCTCGGCGTCGGCCGTGTCGCTCGGGCCACCGTTCTGGGAGGCATCGAGTAACCCCCGCCAACTCCATCCACACGGCCGTCAGTGTGTCGCGGGCCGGTACCAGTCTCCCCGCAGCCAGTCGGCGATCAGCCCGATCTGCTGCCGTGTGAGCATCGGCGCAGCCCCTTCTTCGGCCTTGCCGAAGCTCGGCATGCGATCGTTGGAATCGCCGTAGAAGCGTTCATGCGTCGGATCAACGATGATCCCGATCAGCCACTCGCGGGATCCCCAGCCGGTGATGTCGGGGGCACTGCCCGCCGCGACGCCGTTGTCACGAAACGTATGGCATGAGCCGCAGCGATCATCGGCCGCGATGAGCCCCCTGCCCTTCTCGACGATCGCCGGATCCGTGCCGGCCGCTGCCAGGCCGGCCTCCCCCGCCATCGCAGCGATCACCGCCTCGATGTCGTCAGGCTTCCAGGTATCGGCGTCGGTGAGGTCGTTCTGCACGAAGTTCACCATATCGTCTTCCTTGTGCGCCGTGTTGCCGAAGTAGCCTGGACCGGCCACCTGCTTTGGATCGAGCAGCCCGCGCATCCAGGCGGCGGTGCCGAAGCCATGCAGGTTGGCGGCCGACGCCTTCGCCATCAGTGACGCCGCGTTCGGTGCCGCCGGGTCGACGTGGGCATGGCAGCTCGCACAGTGCTGCGCAAAGAGCTTCGGCCCCTGGCTCAGGGCGTCGTTGCGGACCAGCTCCAGCATGCCCGCCGGCGGAATCCGCTCCGGCCGACCCGCCAGTTCGATAGATCGCGCGGCATCGGCCTCGGCCTGTTCGGAGGCGTCGAGGAACGACTGCGAATGGCGAATCCTATCGAGCTTCTTGGCCCGCGCCGAGAAGGCGGCGATCTTCGTCGCATCGTTGCCGAAGTGGGCGGCAATCTTCGTCGCATCACCGTCGGTCTCCTCCAACAGTTTTTCCACGTCGGCGAAGGACGCTCGGTCCGCCCAGAGGGCGGCGTAGTCTTCGTTCATCGCCATGGCTGTGAGCAGGCCGATGCCAGCCAGGATCGCCAGCGTGAAGGCGATGTTGAACCGATGCCCGAGCTGCCAGCGGCCCAGGATCGGCATCAAGAACATCACGCCCATGATCAGGCCGGGCACCACGATGGCGCCCAAGAATTCCCCGCTGGCCCCCCAGCCCTCGAAGACTTTCAGAAACTGGAACAGAAACAGGAAATACCACTCCGGCCGCGCGGCCGCATAGGGCTGCGAGGGATCGGCCGGGGCCCCCAGTTCCGCGCCCAGTTCACCCGGCACGATCGGTCGACCTTCAAGCATGGCCCGAAGCGCCGGCATCAGGATCACCCCCAGCACCACGGCCATCACGGCCAGCATCGCCACGGCGTCCTTGAGCACCTGATCGGGCCAGAACATCGCGTCGGGACGGGTGATCGGCTGCCGGGCACAGAGACCGTGCTTGCGGAACAGCGTCAGGTGCACGACGAGCATCAGCACGAGCGTGGCCGGCAGGAAGCCCGCATGCAGCGCGAAGAAACGGGTGAGGGTGTGGTGGCCATAGTCGGGCCCGCCCACCACCAGCTGCTGGATCGATGGTCCGAGCAGGGGCACGAGACCGGCCAGATTGGTGGCGACGCGGGTCGCCCAGTAGCCCTTCTGATCCCAAGGCAGCAGGTAGCCGGTGAGTGCCATGCCCAGCACGAGCATCATCAGCACGAGCCCCAGCCAGAAATTCACCTCTCGCGGCGCACGGTAGGCTCCGTCGATCACCACCTGCATGAGGTGCAGGGCGAGCAACACAATCATCATCTGCGCCATCACGTGGTGGATGCCGCGAAGCAGCCAGCCGCCGGTCATCTCGTGCTGGATGTAGTAGACGCTCTCCCACGCCGTCTGGGCGCTGGCAGCATAGCTCGACCAGAGCACGAGGCCGGTGATCACCTGCGTCAGGAACGCAAACACGAGCGTGCTGCCCCAGACATACCGCCAGCGTGCGCCTCCCGGCACCCGTTCGTAGAGGGCCTCGTGCACCAGAGCCCGGTAGCCGGTGCGGTCATCGAAAAAGTCAGCCAGCTGGCCAAGCACGCCGGGTGTGGTGGGCCGCTTTTGCGTGGCGATTGGTTCACGCCCGCGCTGTGTGGGCTGGGTCTTCATGGGCGGGCCACCTTCTCGGCGATACCGGTGTAATAGTTCTGCCACTTCACGGCGATCTGTCCGTTCTTCGCGATCTGGCACTCCAAACCATCCATCGCCCGCGGGCTCGGGCTGGGGGCCACGATCCGGCCATCGAGCGTGAAGGTGCTGTTGTGGCACGGGCAGCGGAAGCATTTCCCCTGCGACTCGATCTCGACGAAGCAGCCGGCGTGCGGGCAGGTGGCCGAGAGTGCCTCGACCGTATCGGAGCCCTGCTCACGGCGGAGGTAGACGGCGCCGATCGGCTCCGCCGCGAATCCGGTCCAGGCATCGACCCGGTCCGTCACGACGGCGAACTGCCGCGGGATGCCGTCGTCGGGAACACTCGCCAGGTCCGTCACCGGCAGGAAGGTAGCTGCCGCGCCACGGCGACGGAGCGGATCGAGAATCATCCAGGCACCGGCGACCAGCGGCGGAAGCGTCGCCAATCCACCACAGCAGACGGCCAGGAGCTTGGCGAGAAATCCGCGCCGTGCCTCTGCAGAATCCGACACTGCCTCGTGTCGCGACATGGTGTGCCTCCTGATGAACGAACAGATCCCAAAGACGACATGCGTGGGGTTTTAAAGCCAGCTAAGACGCGGAACTGTCGGCTGCGAGCACCGCCTCATTCACAGCCGCCGTCACGCGTTCGTAGGCGGCGTCGAAGGGGCCCGGCATGATCGCACCCGCGGCTACCTTGTGGCCGCCGCCGCCGAATCGCCCGGCGAGACTGCTGGCATCGACACTCGACCGGCTACGGAAGCTGACCTTGATCCGGCCGTCGGTCTGTTCGATGAGGATCGCCGCGACCTCCGTCCCCTTCACGGCGAGCGTGAGATTGATGAGGTCCTCGGTATCGTGCGGGGCCGCGGCCGTCTCCTTGATGTCCGCCAGCCGCACGGTCGAGGTGATCACCCGACCCTCGTGAGTCGTGCGAGCGCTCGCCAGCGTTCTGCCCACCAGATGCAGTCTGGCGAGCGTGTCCTGCTCGAACAGTTCACTATAAACGGCCGAGGGGCTCGCCCCCGCATCAACCATCCGCGCGGCGACGCGGAACGACTCCCCCGAGACGGAGGGAAACCGGAAGCCACCCGTGTCAGTCGACAGGCCGGCATAGAGCGGCGTGGCAATCCGCTCGGTGAGCGGCACTCTGAGTCTCAGCCCGATCTCGGAGACGATCCGCGCCGTGGCCTCGGCCGAGGTATCCTTGAACCAGCGGTCACCGAGATCATCTTCGCTGACGTGATGGTCGACCACGAGCACTCGGTCGCGCATCGCCTTGAGCACGTCCCCCATGGCGCCCAGTTGAGCCCAGGCGCTCGTATCGACCACGATCAGCAGGTCGCGGTCGGCGAGATCGGCCGGCTTCACCCCGTTGGCCAACGATTCGATTTTTCTGTCCGGGTCGATCCACGTGAGGCCCGGAGGGGTGGCTTGGGCGTTGACGATCCGCACGTCCTTGCCGAGGGCCTCGAGGATGCCGGCCATGCCAAGCTCGCTCCCGAGAGCATCGCAGTCGGGGCGAACGTGGCTCGTAAGCACCACGCGTTGGGAATTCCTGAGGATCTCCAGCAGGCTGGCCCAGTCGAGTCGCATGGGGCTTCCAATTCTGTCGGGGTGTGAACCTGGTCAGACAATGATCCGCGACGCATCAACCAAAGAACCGACGATCTCCAGAGCCCGGGCCACGTCGGCCGTCAGTTGAGCCTTGAGCGCGTCGATCGAATCAAACCTCTGAGTGTCGCGCAGCCTCTCGATGAAGTCAACGTCGAGCGTGCTGCCATACAGCATGCCAGCGTAGCCGATGAGGTGGGCTTCGACGCTGATGCGGGTCTCGCCAAAGGAGATATTCGGGCC
>CANETO010000055.1 GCA_947440895.1 Planctomycetaceae bacterium
CGTGCTGGTCACCCTCGCGGCGATCCTTGTCGCCTGGCCGTTTGCCGAGGGCGGATATATCGATGATTTTTCCTACATCCACATGGCAAAATCGCTCGCGGAGACGGGCCGCTTTGCCTACAACGGCTGGCCGACCGCGATGCTCGGGATCCAGGTCTGGTGGGGGGCGGCGTGGGTCTGGCTCTTTGGCTTTTCCTTCACGCTCGTCCGGCTGAGCGTGTGGCCACTGGCGCTCGGGGCGGTAGCGCTTGTGTATCTCATCGCCCGCCGCGCGAGCCTCTCCCCCTATGACAGTCTGTTTGCCGCGCTCCTCACGGGCCTGAGCACGCTGTTTCTGCCGCTCGCGCCGACGTTTATGACGGACATCCCGGGCTTCTTCTTTCTGCTGGCCTGCCTCTATGGCTTCACGCGGGCGGCCGATGCCATTGAGGATTCACAAGCAAGGAGCACTCCCGGCGTGCCGTGGCGGGCGTTGGCATGGCTGGCGATCGGCACGCTCTGCGGCGTGCTCGGAGGCACGATCCGGCAGCCGGTCTGGTTTGCGCCGATCGCCTGCGCGGCCGTGCTCTGCCTGTGGCCGTTCGGCGACCTGAGTCGTTCTGATCGCCTGGCGTTCCGGATGGCCTCGCTACTCTGCGGGGTGATCGGCATGGTGGCGCTGGGTGTCGGCACCCGATGGTTCAGTCAGCAGCCGTATGCGATTCCCACCAGACTCCCCACGCTCGAAGCCGTCGCCCAGTTCAGGGTCGCGTCGATTGCCCGGGAGGCGGTGACCGTGGCCACTGAATGTGCGCTCAAGGTGCTGCCGGCCATGCTCTTCTGCCTGCCGTGGATCGTGGAGCACGTGTCCACCGGCCTGCGAACCCGCTGGGGCCGTATCACGGCGGGCGTGACCGCCGTCGCGATGGCGGGAGTGCTGGTGGGAACCCTGACTCAGTCGCTTGAAGGGCCGCTGGGCCTACTCGCCGGCAGTTGGAGACCGACCGGGCATGCTCTGCATGATGCGGGCGTGGGCCTCATCCGCTGCGGTGTGCTGGGGGTGGCCGTCGCGGTGGCTGTGGCCGCGACCGTCGGGCTGGGCCGTGCCCGTTCCCTGCCCACGGCTGCGTGGCGGCTGCCGCCCGCGGTCATCCTGCCGCTGGCCTACCTCGTGCCCTACGGTGCTTCCCTGTTGCTTGTCTCGCAGACGACCGACGGCATTTTCCCACGCTATTATCTCCCGTTCCTGCCGGCGCTGACCTGCGGGCTCCTCTCCTGCACCCGCTCGTTGCCGACCGCGTACTCGGGTGACGCCGCGCACTCTGCCGGCGCCGACCGCCGCTCGATGCTCGGCTGGCTGCTGGTCGGCTTTTTTGCGCTGCGCGGCATCGCGATCCTGCACGACGAATTCGCCGACACGCGGACAAGGCTGGAAGCGATCGCGCTGCTGCAACAGAAGGGGGTGCCCCGAGAGCGGATCACCTCGAAGTGGGTGATCGACGGCTGGGAGCAGATCGAGCGGGCGGGATATGTGAACGACCCACGGATCCGGGTTCCCGCCGATGCCTATCGAGCGGACGTGCCCTATGACTACCCAGACCCGAAGTTCCGCGATCAGTTTCCCGCGCTTCGGCCCGACTTTATGGTGGTGGATGAGCGGGAGATCACGCCGGGCGATAGCGGCGACTTCCCACGGTTTCCCTTCACGGCCTGGTGGCGGCCGCCGTACCGGCGGACGATCGTGATCCGCAGCCAAGAGTTGCCGGACAGGCCGACCCCACCCGGCTCATAGCTGGCAGCCGTTGCATGTTATGCCACCACTTCGATGCCCTCGCCATAAGCGGCAAGCGCGGCGTCGTTGGTGAGCAGGATGAGTGGTTCGGTTCGGGCTTGCGCCACGAGCATGCGGTCGAAGGGATCACGGTGGATCGAAGGCAGAAGCCCGACGGCTACCGCATGCTCACCACTGATCGGCAGCAGCGTGAAGCCGGCCGGTTCGATTTCGGCGAGCAGTAAGCTGGCGTCGGCCTGAATCTTGCCCAGCGACGCCTTGATGCTGACCTCCCAGATCGAGGCGGCACTCACGAACACTTCAGACACGTCGATCCGCTTGCGCGCACGGATCGGAAGTCGCTCAGGTGCTGCAAACGCCCACAGCAGCAGGTGCGTGTCCAGCAGGATTCTGCTCACCGCCGTTCCTCGAACGCATCCAGGATGTCGTGATCGAGCGGGGCATTGAAATCATCAGGAACCTCGAAGCGGCCCTGTAATCCGCCGAGCCGTTTTGCCCGGATCGCCGGTTCCAGCGGAACGATCTTGGCGACCTGCCGGCCTGCCTTCGCGATGATCGTTGTGTGCCCGGAGGCCGCCTGCTCAACGATCCGTGACAGGTGCGTCTTCGCCTCGTGGATGTTCACAATATTGTGCATAAAAAGCCGCTGTGATTCGAAAAGACCAGACTAAGTCTAGTCCGGTCCTGATCCGCCAGTCAAGTTCGCGGACAGACTAGAATGCCGCCGTTTCCGCCGTTCATTCATGGAGCAGCAATTTCATGGTCAGTCTCACCAGCACCTACGAAGGCGGGCTCCGCTGCCGCGCCACGCACGGTCCGTCCGGCACCACGCTCATCACCGACGCCCCGGTCGACAATCACGGCAAGGGGGAGAGCTTTTCACCGACCGATCTGGTCGCCACGGCGCTCGGTGCCTGCATGATGACGATCATGGGCATCGCGGCGGAGCGACATGGTGTCAATCTCGTCGGCATGAAGGTCGATACCGTCAAAGAGATGAGCAAGGACCTGCCGCGGCGGATCGCCAGCCTGCGGACCACGCTCACGATCCCGCTGCCAGCCGACCACCCGCAGCGGCCCCTGCTCGAGCAGGCCGCACACACGTGTCCTGTTCATAAAAGCCTCTCGCCAGAGATCGATGCGGGGATCGAGTTCGTCTGGACAGGTGCGTGAGCCGTAGAATGATTTTGTCAGGGGCGCTAAGGACGGTGCGGGAGGATTTCTAGACTGTGGGCCTGAGCCCGGAGTCTGGGGGTGCCCGCCCACGGAAGGCCTCCCATGAGACGAACACTGCCTGCTTGGAAGCTTGTGTCGCCGGCCCGGAGATTGGCGGCGCCAGAGACCTTGGAGTCGAGGCTTGCGTGTGCGGCAGAGAACCTGCTGCCGTCGTTTGACATGGGTCCGCCCGCCGGCGCTCCTGCGTTCAACCAGATCTGGGTCGATCCCTCCGCCGGCAATGATGCCAACGGCGGCGGTTCGCGGGCCTTGGCCGTCCGCACGCTTTCCGAGGCGTGGCGCCGGGTGCCCATCAACGTCGACCTCTCGACCGGCTTCCAGATCAACCTCATCGCCGGCACCTATCCGGAATCAGCGGTGCCGATCTACTGGGAGAGCAGGCACGGCACGCAGTCGGCGCCCATTCTGCTCAAGGCGATCGATGGCAACGGCACGGCCCGGCTGCCGAACATGAATGTCTACGACTGCCGCCACCTCTATCTCCTCGGTCTCGACATCTCCTCCGGCGGCGGCGATGTGCTCCACCTCGACAGCTGCTCCTACGTGCTCCTTCGCGACACGACGATCCGGGGCCTTGGGGAGATTGCGTCCTATGCCGTCCCGCAGGAGACATTGAAGGTCAACCAGAGCCAGTACATCTACGTGGAACACTGCGACATCTCCGGCGCCTGGGACAATGCCGTCGATTTCGTGTCGGTGCAGTATGGCCATGTCGTGGGCAGTCGGATCCATCGGTCTGGTGACTGGGCGATGTATGCGAAGGGGGGCTCGGCGTCGATTGTCGTGGCAGGCAACGAGTTCTACGATGCCGGCACGGGAGGCTTTACGGCGGGGCAGGGGACCGGGTTCGAGTTCATGGTCGCGCCCTGGCTGCAGTACGAGGCCTACGACATCACGTTCATCGACAACGTCGTTCATGACACCCAGGGGGCAGGGTTTGGCGTGAACGGCGGCTTCAACATCCTGATGGCCCGCAACACGCTCTATCGCGTGGGCAGCCGCAGCCATGTGATCGAGGTGGGATTCGGCTCGCGGTCGTGTGACGGGAATCAGGCGGCCTGCCGGAGCTATCTGGCCCAAGGTGGCTGGGGTACTGCGGCTGTCGGGGGCGACGAGCCGATCCCCAACCGTAACGTCTCCATTCTCGACAACGTGGTCTACAACCCCGACGGCTACGTGAGCCAGTGGCAGCAGTTCGCGGTGGCCGATCCACGGACACCGTCCGTCGGATCCAACATTCCCTCGCCTGCCCGCGCCGATACCAATCTCCAGATACGGGGGAACGTGATCTGGAACGGCCCCGTCGACCATCCGCTTGGTATCGGCCAGCCGGCCCTGGCCGCCGCCGTGGTCGCCGGCAATACGATCAACACCGTGCGGCCGGTGCTCGTCGATCCCGCCCGCGGCAACTATTCACTGGCGCCGGGCTTCGTGCTCCCCGTGGTTCCGCCGCCCCCCGCACCGCAACCGCCGTTGTCGGCCACGTTTCGGGCGGTCGCTGCGACCACGGCCCGGGCCCTGACCTCGGTCGTGATCACCTTCAACCGGGCCGTGCGAGGCGTGACACTCGACGACTTCGTGCTCCTCCGCGGCCGAGCGGTCGCGTCGCTGGCAGGGGCGCGGATCACGACCACCGATCAGATCACCTATACGATCCAGGACATCCGCAGCACGCATCTGGCGGGCAGCTACACGCTGCGGCTGAAGGCCTCCGGGACGGGGATTTTTGACGCTGCCAACGAGCCGCCGGCTGCGTCGCCGACCGTATCGTGGCGGATGACGCGGACTGTGCTGCCCGTGAAGCTGTTCGTACCCATCCGTCGGTGATGCACCACTGGGCTTCCCGAATCGAGCTCCGCGGCGAGAATCGGCACGAACCGTCCCACCGCCTCTCCCCGGCATGCCAAGGTGCTCCATGGCCGATCTCTTCACCGCCTCCCGTGCCGCGAATGTCGCCCGGGCCGCCCCGCTGGCTGCGCGGATGCGACCCCGGCGGCTGGCTGATTATGTCGGCCAGGCCAAGGTGGTCGGGCCGGGAACGCTCCTGCGTCGGCTCATCGAGGCTGACCGGTTGGGCTCCGTGATCCTCTACGGGCCGCCCGGCGTCGGCAAGACGACACTCGCCGAGATCATCGCCCGGGAGACAAAGCGGCGGTTCGTGGAACTCTCCGCCACCGCCTCGGGCGTCAAGGATGTTCGCGATGTGCTCGAAACGGCCCGGCGACGGCTCGAAGACGATGGCCAGAAGACCTGCCTCTTTGTCGACGAGATCCACCGCTACTCGAAGGCCCAGCAGGACGTGCTCCTACCGGACGTAGAGAACGGCGTGATCGCGCTCATTGGGGCGACCACGCAGAATCCGTTCTTCGCGCTGACGAGTGCCCTCGTCAGTCGCAGCCGCATCTTTGAACTGGAAGCCCTGTCGCGGGACGACATCGCCGACATCCTCAGGCGGGCGGTGGCTGACCGCGAGCATGGTCTGGGAAGCGAGCAGATCGAACTCACGCCGGAGGCGGTCGCCCTGCTCGTGGAGACGTCTGACGGTGACGCGCGGCGGGCGCTCGGGGCCCTCGAGATCGGCGTGCTCTCGAGCCACGAGCGGCCGCTCGTCTTCACGGCCGAACTCGCACGGGAGAGCGTGCAGCGAAAGGCGATCACGTATGACTCGGGCGACACCCACTACGACTGCGCCAGCGCCCTGATCAAGAGCATCCGGGGCAGCGACGCCGATGCGGGCCTCTACTGGCTCGCGCGGATGCTGGAAGGGGGCGAGGATGTGCGGTTTCTCTCGCGGCGGCTCGTGATCCTGGCCAGCGAAGACGTCGGCAACGCCGATCCACGGGCCCTCATGATCGCCGTGGCGGCGATGCAGGCGACGGAGTTCGTGGGCCTGCCCGAATGTCAGCTCGCGCTCTCGCAGGCGGTCACCTATCTGGCGCTCGCGCCCAAGAGCAACGCCTGCACGACGGCGATCGGCGCAGCCCGCCGCGACGTTCGCGAGCAGGCGGTGATCCCGGTGCCGCGTCACCTCCAGGACAAGCACTATGCCGGCGCGAAGCAGCTCGGCCACGGCCAGGGCTACGAGTATGCCCACGATGCACCGGACGGCATCGCAGCGCAGGATTACCTCGGCGTCGACAAGCGGTATTACGAGCCGACCGATCGTGGATTCGAGCGGGATCTTGCCGAGCGGCTTGCCGAGATCAGGCGGCGGCTCAAGAGCGACCAGACAGGGGAGTGAACCGGGCCTGCCGGTAGCAGGCTGATCGGGAAGAAGGGCTCCTGATAGAGGTGCGGCGGAATCCGATCGGCGATCGAGGCGTGGAACTCGGGCAGCTTCGACCAGTGCAGCTTCGGCTTCACGTGGTGGGCCGTGTGATAGCCGAGATTGCCTGTGAGCACGTTGTATGACCGGTGCATGATGTTGTGCGAGGCCTCGTAGTGGTTCTGGGTGTCGAGGCCGGCATGGTGGCAGTAGGTATGCCAGACGGTGATCAGATACCCGACCAGCATCGGTACAGCGAACACGAACAGAGCATTGACCCAGTTGTGGTAGAAGGCGGCCGCCAGCAGTGCGAGCACCACGACCCCCATTCCCAGGAACCCGGCCCGCTGCCGTGGATACCGCAGCGCCACCTGAAACGCCCGCAGGTAGCCGGTCGCGGCGGTCTTCAGCGTGTATTCAAGCTCCCCCATCGTCGTCCCGTTGCGCCGTTTCCAGGCCGACTCGTCCTTGGTCTGGTCGAGGTAGTTGATGTGGTGACCGAGCACATGGTGCAGCACCCAGGCGTTGGTGGTGATGCCGGTGTGCAGGGCGTAGACGATCTCGAGCCCGCGATTGAGCACCGGCTGATGGAACGTGAAGAGATGCTGGTGGTGGTGGTTCCACGAGCAGATGAACATCTTCGGCCAGATGGCCAGTACGAACCAGACCGCGAGCAATCGCACGTCATGCACGAAAAAATAGACAAGCACGTCGAGCAGAAAGAGCGACACGACACAGCAGACAGGGATCACATCTTCGTGATGGCGAAACCATTTCTTCATGGCTGGTTCTAGGGATGCGTGACAAGGGGGAGCGGGGCATGGGCCAGCCGGAGCAGACACACTGCGGCGTGCAACACCCATCGGACATTTAGGGTAAACGCCCGCGGCGCTGAGTGCCACCGTGCCGTCCTATCGCCGGGCTTGGGCGAACGGGCCTCACCGTGGTCAGGTGAAAACGCTCGTGTCCGCCAGCCCGCGGAGTTCCGCGAGCATCTCGTGGCAGAGCACCTCTTCCAGTCTGACGAGCGCCCGGGCGACGACGGCGCCGTCGAGCACGCGGTGGTCGGCGATAAGTGTGACGAGGCAGCGGCCGTCGGGATCGAGCGGTGCATAGGACAGGCTTGTCGTGCAGATCGTGGGATGGAACCGGTTCGTCGCACCCATCCCGGCCAGTGTCGAGAGGCTGAAGGTGCCGATCCGTGTGGCCCGCTTTCGCGAGAACGAGTTCATGTTCCAGCGAAGGATCGTTCGCCGCAGGAAGCCCGGCACCATCTCCAATTGCAGCTGACGCTTAAACATCTCCTCCATCGGCTTCGTCGCGCAGTCAACGATGAACTGCTGGATCTCGGGCAGCGATCGTGTGTCGGGCGCTGCCAGCCGGCCCCAGATGAGCCGGTCCTCCCCATCCTCGATCCGGTTCACGGCCAGTGTCGCCACGCTCTCGGAGGCGGTGGCGAGGCGGGAAAAGAGAAAACCGCGGACCAGCCAGGTACGAAGCAAGGGCGTCTCGCGGGCCACGATCCCGTAGGCCTTGAGGAAGATCGCCGCCCAGCCAACACGGCCACTGGCATGTGCACCGGCTGCCGCGCGGGCCGCTGCGAGCGGGCCCAACTGCATCGTCCGCTCGACGGGAAAGAGCGGGATCTCCCGCGCGAGTTGGGCCACGTCGCTGACGCAGCTGCGGGCGGCTGTGAATCGGCTCCTGGTCACGGTGGGGCGAGTCACGTGCCGGGAAGGGATGCTCGGCATAGCGGGGTCTCCTCGCCGCCATTGAATCGGATCGGGCGAGAGGACGGAATGCCAATTCAGGGAGTCTTCCGCGGCCGCGGCAGGGGTTTCGACCGGTCGGCTGGCGGGGAATGCGGCGGCACACAGGAGGGGCGTGGACGGAATAAAAAGTGTGTTAAACTACCGCCATCGGTTTTCCGGTGGTGGCTATAGCTCAGTTGGTTAGAGCACTAGATTGTGATTCTAGGGGTCGCGGGTTCGAGTCCCGTTAGCCACCCTTTCTCTTCTCCCGCTTTCGTCGCGGAATCCGTGACAGGCAAAGCGGTTGCGTCGAGGCCTGCCCGGGCCCTTTTTCAGGGAGCCAGGTCATAGGTCCATGCGGGCCCATGTCTGCCAGGGCTTACTCAAGACTGGGCAATGGATAGAGGCTGGGCGGCATTTGCTTTCATGAAGGTGAGCAGGTCCTTCATCGGCATCGCCTTTCCATAGAGATATCCTTGGGCATATCTGCAGCCGAGGTTCTTGAGAAAGTCGGCCTCGTCCTGCCCCTCGACCCCTTCCCCGACGATTGCAAAACCGAGGTTTGTGCCGATCGCACAGGCCGTGGTCAGAAGAGCCTCTCTTTTCTTCGCGCCCATTCCCATCGCCGCGATCAGGGATCGGTCGACCTTGAGGTAGTTCACGGGGAGCGTCGCGAGCCGCTCCAGATTACTGAATCCGGTGCCGAAATCGTCCACCGCAATGCCGACACCCGCCTCGTGAAAGATGTTGAGATTATCGAGAACGATGTCGCTGGAGGTAAGGATGCTGTTTTCCGAGATTTCA
>CANETO010000056.1 GCA_947440895.1 Planctomycetaceae bacterium
TCGACCTGTTTTTCGCAGATTTCATAGAGGAGAAAACTGGGGGTCGATGCGTGGTTCACGAAGTCATGGAGGTAGCTCTGTCGGACGCCCGCGAGCAGGGCATTCGCCCCGCGATGAGCCGTGATCAGGAAGCCATCGCCCACCAGCGTCTCAAGGATTTCCTGGCGGTCGTCGTCAACGGGTTGGGGAGCGACGAGGATGAAGTGCAGGAGCTGTTCGGTTCGACGCAGCGACGACACCATCTCCGTGCGGGGCTCGGAGACGAACCGGATGTCGGCGAGTCCACTGCTGCGCACGACGTCGGTCGGGAGCAGGTTCAGCACCGCCGTAGGGAGACTTTGCGCATGATCGAAGTCGATCCAGACGAACCGGCCAGCGGCCATCTGGGTGGGCACGTCGTCGAGTCGCAGAGTGCCGTGCGACCGATCACGGAAATCGAGGAACTCCGCGTGAATGCCCGAATCGTGCTGAGCGTCGTCCTCGTTCATTGATCTCTCGTCATCGACCGTGTGGATGAGCATGGTATGCGGGAAAGGATAGTTCGGTCGACGGCACCTCCGCAAATACAACCCGCTTCGGATCGTGGGCCCGCGGGCGAGCATGCTGGGGGCGAGAGCCAACTGACTCGACTTGGCGGATGTGATATAAAAAATGCCGGCATGAAGCCCCCGCATCCACGATTCGCTGCCCGTTGGCAGACGCAGGCTGCCTATGGACATCAGCATCGAACGACGAACGAGCGATGTTCCCTTGGTCGGGTCCGCTGATGCCGTGATCGAACTGGCCGTCAGCGGCCGGATCGATGCGGAAACGGGGGAGGAACTCGAGCATGTCGTCGCAGAAGAACTGCGACGCGGGCATCACGCGATTCGTCTCGACTGCAGCGGCGTGAGCTTTCTAAGCTCGGCCGGGATCCGCATCCTGTTCAATGTCCACCGCGCCGCGAAAACCGCCGGAGGTGTGTGCCTGATCGGCGCAGCCAGCGAACCGGTGGGCCGCGTCTTGGAACTGACACGGCTGGCCCCGCTGCTACGAGAATCCCAAGCGGGTAAGGGAACTCCATCGCCTGGGGGAACGCAGCCGCCGCCGAAAACGCAGCCGCTCACCAAGCCACAGGCAGCCGGCCCGGTCGCGGCCTCAGCCGTGCCAAACAATGCCGCCGATCTCCGCGCGGGTGGAGTTCTCTTTGTCGGTATGGAATCACCCGGCACAAGTGGACTCAAGGCTGAAATCAGCGGTGCTTCCGATGATGTGCTGCTGGGCCGCTTTTCCGAAGCGACGAGCCGACCCGTGCCCCGGCATGCCTTCGGATTGGGGCTTGCGGCGTTGGCGGATGACAGGCCGCTCCCCACGATCGCCGGCGAAATGCTGGCGGCCTGCGGGGCGGTGTTTCACCGCAGCCCGCAGCCCTTTGCTGCGGTCGATTACAGCCTGGCCGAAGGCAACCTCGTGCCCGATGTGCTGTTGGCGTCGGGCCTGATCTGGGAGGGCGTGCCGAGCGGGCGGGCCGGCTTCGAACCGGCCGACGACGAGCCGGCCGTGAGGTTTGATGAGTTGGCGACGGCGCTGCTCGACCAGTCTCAGGCAGAGTGTCTGGCACTGGTCGTCGTGGCCGAGGTGCACGGGCTCGTTGGCGCCGAACTGATTCGGCCCCTTGCCGAAGCAACACCTGACGACCATCCCCAGACGAGCGATCCGGCCGTCGCGGCCCGCTGGCTGAGTTTTTCCCGTGAGCCGGTGCATGCCCGGCACACCGTCCTGATCGTGGGGGTAGTGACGCGTGGCAGGCCCACCGGGACGCTAGCCGATTTCGTGCGGCCGCTTGGCGTCAAAGGACCAATGGGCCATGCCCATGCGGTCGTCTTTCCTCTGCGGCCGCTCAAACGCGGTGCTGCCGATCTCGTCAGCACGGTCGATGATCTCGCGGCCTCCACGCCGCTGGCGGTGATGCATCTGCTCGGTGACCCGCAGCCGGTGCTCGGCAGCGGTCAGTCGGAGCTTGTCCGCGGCAGTTGCTGGTTTGCGCCGCTCTCAGTCGCCGGGGCTTCTGTCTCGGCGGTGAAGCCGGTGCCAAACCGCTCGGAGGGAACTGGCCCGTGATCACACTCCTCTCCACCTGGACGTTCGGCGTGGCGCTCGGCTTCGTGGCGCTCGGCGTGTTTGTCAGTTACAAACTCTTCGCGTTTCCCGACATCACCACCGACGGCTCCTTTACTCTTGGCGCCGTCGTCGCGACCGTGCTGCTCGTGGCGGGCGTCGATCCGGTGTGGGCCACACTCGCAGGCATGGCGGCCGGTGCCGCGGCCGGTGCCTGCACCGGCATGCTGCATGCCATCCTCGGCATCGAGCCCTTGCTGGCCGGCATCCTCATGATGACGGCGCTGGCGAGCGTGAATCTCGTCGTGCTCGGCCGCAGCAATGTGCCACTCTCCGGGGTCAAGACGCTCCTCGACCGGGCCGAGGTCGCACTCCTGCCGGCGGCCCGCCTGCTCGGCTTTGATGATGCTGCGGCGGCGGAGGCGGCCAGGCTGGGCTTCATGCTGCTGACCGCTTGCGTTGCGGTGCTGCTGCTCTATCTCTTCTTTCGCACCCGGTTGGGAACCGCCATGCGTGCCGGGGGCGACACACCCACCATGGCCCGAGCGCTCGGCCGCAACACCGGCGGGCTCACAGTGGCCGGCCTCGCGATCGCCAACTCGCTGACGGCACTCTCTGGTGCCATGGTGGCGCAGTATCAGGGCTTTGCAGACGTGCAGATGGGGATCGGCATGGTGGTGTGGGGCATGGCGAGCGTGTTTCTCGGCGCGGCCCTCGTGGGGCAGGTACGGCTGGGCGGGGCTCTCTTGGCCACGCTCGCCGGGAGCGTGACATTCCGTCTCCTTGTCGCCGCAGCGCTCCGCGCCGGCCTCGATCCGGACTGGCTCAAGTTCACAACGGCCCTCGTCGTGCTGACGGCGCTCGTCGCGCCCCGGATGCTCGTGCGGAAGCAGCAGGCCTCGGCGGCCAGGTAAGCCCCCCTCGATTCCGATTCATCCCATGCTCGAACTCAACGCCGCCACCGTCGCCTTCTCCACCACGGGTGGGCCTGTGGTCCGCGCGGTGGACGGTGTGTCGCTCACGGTGCCGGCCGGCCAGTTCGTCGTGGTGATCGGCACCAATGGCTCCGGCAAGAGCACGCTCCTCGGTTCGATTGCGGGCACCGTCCGGCTCGACAGTGGCAGCATCCATCTCGCTGGCCACGACATCACCCGATGGCGGGAAGACCAGCGGGCCCGGCTCATCGGCCGCGTGTTTCAGGATCCGCGTGCTGGCACCGCCGCCAGCCTTACCGTGCTCGAAAACATCGCCGTGGCCGCCTGTCGTGGGCGGCGGGCCGGGCTCTCGTGGGCCACGAGTCGCAGCCTGCGGGCCGCGGCTGCGGAGCGGCTCGGGAGCATCGTGCCGGGGCTCGAAACCCGGCTCGACCAACCGATCGGCTCGCTCTCCGGCGGCCAGCGGCAGATCGTCACGCTCGTGATGGCGACCTGGCACCGTCCCGACCTGCTGCTCCTCGACGAGCATACCGCTGCGCTTGATCCCGCCGCCGCCGACCGGGTGGTGCAGGCCACGGCCAGGCTCGTTCGCGAACACCATCTCACGGCCCTGATGGTGACGCATTCGTTGGCGCAGGCTGCCACGCTCGGCGATCGACTGCTGCTCATACACCGGGGGCGGATCGTTCTCGACGTGCAGGGAGCGGCCAAGCGGCGGCTCTCTGCCGACGATCTTGCCTATCGCTTCGACCGGCTGCGGTCAGCCGATCAGCTCGACGAGTCGGCGTCGCGAACGCTCACGGCGCTCTACGTCTAGCAAGGAGAAGGCAACGATGATCCCCACGACCGCACTCGCTGTTCTGCGCCGCGCCGTGCCGACCGTGGCCCTGCTCGTGAGTGCCTCGGCGCTTCTGCTGCTCACCGACCGGCAGTCGGCAAAGCGAGACCTGCCGGCGATCGCCGTCCTCCAGCAGACCAGCTCCATGGTGCTGGAGGATGCGGTCAAGGGGATGATCGAGGGGCTCGCCGAACGCGGCTGGGTCGATGGCAAGACCGTCACGATCCGGCGTTACAACGCCGAGGGCGACATGGCCCAGGCCAACGCGATCGCCCGGGAGATCGTGGGCGGTCCGTTCGATCTCGTACTCACCTCGAGCACGCCGTCGCTCCAGGCGGTGGCGACGGCCAACGCCCGCGGCCGGCTCAAGCACGTGTTTGCGGCGGTGGCCGACCCCTTTTCGGCGGGTATGGGCCTCGATCGCGCAGATCCGCTCGTCCATCCGCCGCACCTGGTCGGCTACGGTAGCCTTGCCCCGGTGAACGCGACGTTTCAGATCGCGCGACGGATCAATCCTCGGCTGGCCCGTGTGGGGGTGGCCCACAATCCCTCCGAGAGCAACTCTCGCCGCTTCATGGAGCTCGCGAGGGCCAGTTGCAAGGCACTCGGCATCGAACTACTCGAGGCCCCCGTGGAGAATTCCTCCGGCGTGATCGAGGCGGTGCAGTCGACGATTGGGCGGGGAGCTGAGGCGATCTTCGTGCCGGGCGACACGACGGTGATCAGTGCGGTCGAGTCGGTCATCGCCACCGCCGCCAAGTCTGGTATTCCTGTGTTTAGCGTGAACCCGGGCAAGCCCGATCGAGGCACGCTTTTCGATGTCGGCTTCAACTTCCGCGAGGTGGGGTTCGTGGCCGGACGGCTGGCCGCCGATCTGCTCGCGGGCACCGATCCCAAAACCGTGCCGATCCGTGAGACGGCGCATGAGATTCCGCCGTACCTCGTGCTGAATCTCGCCGTGGATGCAGCCGCCCCAGATCGCTGGCGGGTGCCTGACGATCTCAAACCGCAGGCACGGTATTTGATCGATCAGGCAGGCCTGCACGAACAGCCTGATGCGGTGCTCGAGGGGCCGTTCGACGAGCCGCCACCGCGCTGACTCGGACGACGGATGTTTCGCATGCCCCGCAAGCCACCCTGTTTGCCGGGCGTGCGCATTGCCCGCTGCCAGCCCTTCTGCCGTGACACGCAGCGGTGCGCCAGCCTGCCGGAGCGGTTCCGCTGAATTAGGGCCGCGTGTTTCATGCTTGATGGCCGATACAGCCTGCATGAAGCAAGGCTCCGAACTGGCACATGACGCTGCGGACTGCGACGGTGGCACCGTCGTACACTCCGACCTGCGTCGGTCCGCCGGATCGAAGCCGGAGGCTGTACACCTCCGCATTGCCCCTGGCACAGGGTGCGGGGTTGCAACTCGGAGAGTGTTGCTTGGACCCGGAGCCTTCGACCGTGTGATGGATCCGCTGATCGGCCGCCGTGTCGGCTACGTGCGGCCCCAGGGGCATGTAGGCGATGCCTTGATCGAGCTGGCGATGACGCAGCTCTTTGCCGAGTTCGGCATCCGTTGGCTGCCGCTGGATCTCGACGAGCCAGCAGAGGTCGAAGTGATCGTGTTCGGCGGGGGCGGCAGCATGGGCAGGCGATCAGATCACAACCATGCACTCCGCACGCGGGCACTGTCGCTGGGGCTGCCGGTTGTCATCCTGCCGCAGTCGTTCACCGACCGGGAGGACCGGTCGTTTACCCAAGTTTTCGTCCGTGAGCGGGCGAGCCTCGATCTGCGATCGGATGGCGTTCTCGCCCCCGATCTCGCGCTCGGCCTGGCCTGGCCCGCGGCCGGCCCGCCCGTGCAGGATCTCGGCATCCTGATGCGCCGCGACCATGAGCGGACCGGCCGACGACTGCAACTCGCCCGGGATCCCGTTGCCCTCTGCACCACGCCTGCCGAGACACTTGCCCTGGCTGCCCGCTATCAGCGGATCATCACGGATCGCCTTCACTTCGCGATCGCGGGGCTTCACGCGGGCCGCGAGGTCACGCTGCTGCCGAACAACTACCACAAGAACCGGTCGATGCATGAGACATGGCTGGCCGGTCTTGGCTGCCGCTTCGCGGAGAGCGTGGAGGCCGCCCTGCTGCGGCAGGCCGCGGCCCGCCGCGCAGTCGGGCCACGCGTCGCGGCGTGACAGCCTCCATGCAATCCTGCATGGACCCCTCGCCCGGCTGGCGGCCGGGGTGGACTCAGGGTATGAACATTGGCATGCGCGCATTCATTGTGATCCTGTTGGGGTGCCTGCTGTTCGCACCTGCCACGGTGGCGTCTGCCGCCCCGCCGCTCCGCGTGGGCATGGAACTCTCCTACCCGCCCTTTGAGATGACCGATCCGCAGGGGCGGCCGACGGGCGTGAGCGTGAAACTCGCCGAGGCGCTTGGAAGGCATCTCAGCCGAGACGTGGTGATCGAAAACATCGCGTTCGATGGGCTGATCCCGGCGCTCAAGACCGGCAAGATCGACTGCATCATCTCCTCGATGACCGCCACGCCGGAGCGGAGCCGGTCGATCGCCTTCTCGGAGCCCTATCTCAAGACCGGACTGGCGCTCCTGGTCGGCACCGCGTCACCGGTGCAGTCGGCGGCCGATCTCGACTCGCCCGGTCGCACGATCGCCGTCAAGAAGGGGACCACGGGCCACCACTACGCCTCGACCACGCTGAAGCGGGCTCGCCTGCTCGTGCTCGACAAAGAATCGGCCGCCGTGCTGGAGGTGGTGCAGGGGAAGGCCGACGCCTTTATCTACGACTCCCTCTCGGTCTACCAGAATCAGAAGCGGCACCCAGGCACGACCCGCGGACTGCTGCGGCCGTTTCGCGAGGAGACCTGGGCCGTCGGCCTGCGGCCCGGCGACACGCAGCTGCAGGACCAGATCAACGAGTTCCTGAAAAAGTTTCGAGCCGATGGTGGCTTCGAAAAGCTCGGCGATGAATTCCTGCCCGAGGAGAAGGCTGCCTTCAAGGCTCAGAACATCCCGTTTTACTTCTAGCGGCAGTTCGAGAGACGGTTGCTCCTGTATGCCCCGCTGGCTCGCCCATACGATCGTGGTCATCCTGTTCGCGGCGCTTATTGCGCTTGCGTTCTCGCGGGTGAATTATGCATGGAACTGGTCCGGCGTCTGGGAATACCGGCAGAAGCTGCTGCAGGGATTTGGTGTCACGGTTGCTCTGAGCGTGGCTGCCCTCGTTGGCAGCACGCTCATCGGCATCCTTGCGGCGCTCTTGGTCGGTTCGAAAAATGTGCTGCTCGAGGCGGTGGGCCGTGTCTATGTCGAACTGATCCGCGGCACGCCGCTGCTGGTGCAACTGCTCATCGGCTTCTATGTGGTGGCCAGCGCCGTCGGCCTCGAGAATCGTTACGTCGTCGGCGTGCTCGTACTGTCGCTGTTTAGCGGCGCCTACATGGCCGAGATCTTCCGCGGCGGTCTGGCCGCCATTCCGCAGACGCAGCGGGATTCCGCTCGGGCCATCGGTCTCACTCCCTGGCAGTCGCTTCGGCTCGTGATTCTGCCGCAGGCCGTGCGACTCGTGCTGCCTGCCGTGGCTGGCCAGTTCGTGTCGCTGATCAAGGACTCGTCGCTGCTCTCGGTGATCGCGGTCTCCGAGTTCACGCTTGCCGCGCAGGAGGTGAATTCGTTCACGTACTCGACCCTGGAAAGCTACCTGCCGCTCGCCGCGGGGTATCTGCTCCTCACGCTACCGCTGTCGGCGCTGTCGCGGGTGCTTGAACGCCGCTTCCGCTACGAGACCTGATCTCCAGGCCGCCTTCATCCCACGCTCCCCACGCACCGTATCGGCCATGCTGCTTGACATCCGCAACCTCGTGCAGCGATTCGGTACGACCACCGTGCTCGACGGCCTGACCATGCACACCAGCGACGTGCGGGCGCTCGTGCTGGTGGGGCCTTCGGGCGGCGGGAAGTCGACGCTTCTGCGGATACTCGCCGGGCTCGACGTGCCAACGGCCGGCAACGTGGCGTTCGACGGCGAGCAGCTCCCGCGAGACGAGCCGTCCCTCCAGGAATACCGTCGCACTGTCGGCACGGTCTTCCAGGCCTACAATCTCTTCCCCCACCTGACCGCCATGGAAAATCTGCTCCTACCTCTGGTTCACGTGCACGGCCTGACTGACCTCGAGGCGCGGGCCCGCGTTCGTGAGCCGCTGGAGCGATTTTCGCTGGCTGACCATGCCCACAAGCGCCCGGCCGAACTCTCCGGTGGCCAGAAGCAGCGGATCGCCATTCTCAGGGCCCTCGTCGTGCAACCGAAGCGTTTGTTCCTTGACGAGCCCACCTCCGCGCTCGACCCTGAGATGACGGCGGAGGTTCTGGACATGATCGGGGAGCTGAAGGACCTTGGCACGCAGTTCGTGCTGGTGACCCACGAAATGGGGTTCGCCCGTGGCGTCGCTGACGAGGTGGCGTTTATCGGCGAGGGCCGGGTGCTGGCCCACGGTCCGCCGGGGGAGATCATCGACCGCAGCGATGTGCCGCGGGTGCGAAGCTTTTTTGCGAGGATTCTACGATGACTGAAACGCTCGATCGGGTCGACACGTCGCAGCCGGCCTTTCTCGGCGCCCTTGTCGCAGATGCCGTGGCGATGCCCGTGCACTGGTATTACGACCGGCAGGCCCTGACGCGTGACTATGGCCTGATCACCGACTATCTCAAGCCGAAGAATCCCCATCCCGACAGCATCCTCTGGCGGTCGAGCTACACCGCCGCCAGCCCCAAGACAGACATCCTGCGGGAGCATGCGAAATACTGGGGTCAGCGGGGCATCCACTACCACCAGTTTCTCGAAGCGGGTGAGAACACGCTCAACCAGCAGCTGGCGGTCGAACTCCACGACCTGATACGTCGCGATCGGGACTACGATCCCGA
>CANETO010000057.1 GCA_947440895.1 Planctomycetaceae bacterium
AACGACCCAACGTCCCCGGACTTCCGTCCGGGGCTTTTTGTCGTGGGTGGCGTGATCGTGTGAGGTTGCGTGTCGCTGGTATGAAAGCCCCCGGCGGAAGCCGGGGGACACCGGGTGTGCACACCATCCCGCGTGCCATGCCGAGCCGGGAAAGCCCAACGCCCCAACGTCCCCGGACTTCCGTCCGGGGCTTTTTAAAGCACGAACACGCGCTAGGCCCGGAGGGCCGTGTAAGCACCAGCGGGCGGCGGCCCGCCAAGAAAAAATCGCACGACGCGATGTTTTTCGTGAACACAGCCGGCCGGGTGAGCACCAGCGTGCGGCGGCCCGCCAAGCGAAAACGACACGATGTCGTGTTTCGCGTGAAGCAACGTCCCCGGACTTCCGTCCGGGGCTTTTTATGGATGAGCCGCGTCGGCCCCGCGTGAAGCAGGCTAGGCCTTGAGCAACGCCTCGATCGATTTGCGGGCCGCCGCCAGAGCTTCGGGGAGCTTGTCGACAAGCTTACCGCCGGCCTGCGCGAGGTCGGGGCGGCCGCCCCCCTTCCCTCCCACGATCGTGGCGGCATCCTTGATCCAGTTGCCGGCCGACAGACCCCGTTCCTCGAGTTCGCGGCTGATGGCGGCCACGAGGGTCACCTTGTCGGCCTCGCTCGAGCCCAGCAACACGGCGATCGGACTCGCCTTGCGGCGGAGCTGATCGATGCACTGCCGCATCGCGGCGGCATCGCCGCCGCGGGCATCGGCGACGACGATGCGGGTGCCCGCCACCTCGGTGGCCCCGGCCAGCAGTTCGTCGACGGATACCGCGGCGCCGCCGGCCGCTGGTTTGGCCTTCTTGAGATCCTTGAGTTCCTTGGTCATGGCAGCCAGTCGGTGCGGCAGTTCCGCCACCGGAACCTTGAGCCCGCCGGCCGCCTCCGCCAGCACACCCTCGGCCTGGCGAAACCGCTCCACAGCACGGAGGCCGGTGATGGCGGTGATCCGCCGCGTGCCCGCCGACACGCTCTCCTCCGAGGTGATCCTCACCATGCCGATCTGGCCGGTGCTTGACACATGCGTGCCGCCGCAGAGTTCGCGGCTCACGCCGTCCATCGTCACCATTCGCACGATGTCGGGATACTTTTCCCCAAACAGCATCATCGCGCCGGCGTGGCGGGCCTCCGCCAGTGGCAGGAGCTGCGCCGCCACCGGAACCGCGGCCAGCGTGTGTTCGTTGACCATGGTCTCGATCTGCTCGAGGGTCTCGCGGCCGACGGAGCTGGAATGCGTGAAATCGAACCGCAGCAGGTCGGCATCGACCTTTGAGCCCTGCTGCACGGCGTGCGGGCCGAGGTAGTGCTGCAGGGCTGCATGGAGCAGATGCGTGGCGGAATGGGCGCGGCGGATCGCCGTGCGGCGATTCGCGTCGACCTGCGCCTGCACCGTCTGGCCAAGATCGAGCCAGCCCTCCCGGAGGTGACCTGTGTGGAGCATGAAGCCGCCCTCACGCTGCGTGTCGCTGACTTCGAAGCGGCCCCCCTGCCAGACGAGGCTTCCGATGTCGCCGACCTGGCCGCCCGATTCGCCGTAGAAGCTCGTGCGGTCGAGCACGATGGTGATGGGAGAGGCATGGCCTACCTCACGCAGCGAATCGCAGAGCTGGCCCTGCGCGATGATGCCGATCACCTTTCCGTCGGTGTCGAGCGTGTCGTAGCCGACAAACTCGGAACCGTGCATCGACTTCTTGAGGGCGTCGAGCGGGCCGGAGGTGAACACTTCCACGCGGGATCCGGCGCCCGAACGCTGACCGTGGGCATCCATCGCTGCCCGGAAGCCGTTCCAGTCGAAGCTGCAGTTCCGTTCCGCGGCGAGCGTTTCGAGCAGTTCGGGAGGGAAACCGTAGGTTGTGTAGAGCTCGGCCGCCTCGCTGCCGTCGACCAGTCCGGTGCCGGAGTGGTCGATCGCGGTGAAGAGCTTTTCGATGCGGTCGAGGCCGCCGTCGATGGTCGCGAGAAACGATTCCTCTTCGCGTTTGATGACGCTGGCGACGCGATCGACTGTCTCGGCCAGTTCTGGATAGGGCCTGCGCATCATGGCCGCCACGGTGGAAGGCAACTGGTGGAGAAACGGCTCCTTCATCCCCATCTGCCGGCCATCGAGCACGGCCCGCCGCAGCAGACGTTTGACGACGTATTTCTCCTCGTTGTTGCCAGGCAGCACGTTTTCGTGGATCGCGAAGGTGCAGGCCCGCACGTGATCGGCGATCCGCCGCATCCGGCGGCCGTCGTCCGTGGATGCTTCGTAGGGGCGGTGGCAGACTTCCGCAACCGCCTCGACGATCGGCTTGAGGATGTCGATGTGGAAGTTGCTGTCGACCCCCTGGAGCATCGCGGCGGTCCGCTCCAGCCCCATGCCGGTGTCGATGTTGCGGCTGGGAAGTGGATGCAGGTTGTTTGGCGGCGGTCCGATCCGGTTGAACTGGGTGAAGACGAGGTTCCAGATCTCCACATCGCTGCCATCGGGCATCCGATAAAAAATCTCGCTGCAGGGACCGGAGACGCCGTCGGGGCCCTGTGAGGGGGAGCTGGCGGGCCAGAAGTTGTCATCCTCGCCCATTCGCGTGATTCGGGAGGCTGGCACCCCAACCTCATCGGACCAAATCGCATACGCCTCGTTGTCATCCTCGTAAACGGTGATCGAGAGCTTCTCAGGTGCGATGTTGAGCCAGTTGCGGGCGGTCAGGAATTCCCAGGCCCAGAGAATGGCTTCCCGCTTGAAATAGTCGCCAAAGCTGAAGTTGCCCAGCATTTCAAAGAACGTGTGGTGCCGGGGGGTACGTCCGACGTTGTCGATGTCGCCCGTCCTCAGGCACTTCTGGCAGGTGGTGGCCCGTGTGAAGTCCAGTTTGCATTTGCCGAGGAAGTGGTCCTTGAACTGGTTCATGCCCGCCGGCGTGAAGAGCACCGACGGATCCCAGCGAGGCACGAGCACATCGCTTGGCCGGCGGACGCACCCTTTCGATTCGAAGAATGCCAGGTACGCTTCGCGGAGTTCGTCGGCTTTCATGTCGTCATCAGCTCCCAGATAAAACGCTAGAGAAAACGCCCGATCCAGACGCAGCCCGATCCAACGGGGCTCGCCCGATGCCCTTGCCTGCGCCGTCCGTACGGCGCGGCTCCTCTGGCCTGTTCAAGGCGGATCACTATACACGCCCACCCTCGCGGCGGGCGATGCGGCGCTCGTGCACCACGCAAAAAAAACCGCCCACGAGCACTGCTTGGGTCAGTAGCTCGTGGGCGGTAAGGGGACTGAATCGGGGGCAGGCACATCGGGCCGGACCAGATGTCGGGGGACTAGGTGTCGGGGATTCAGATCTCGGGGGCTCAGTCGTCGCTGCTGCTGCTCCCGCCGCTCGACTCGCTCTCAACGGCGATGACCGCGTCCTTGTTGGCCAGGATCTTTTCCCGCAATTCCAGGGCAACGGCCGGATTGTCCTTGAGAAACTGCCGGGCCTTCTCTCGGCCCTGCCCAAGGTGCGTCTCCCCAAACCGCAGCCAGGTGCCCGTCTTGTCGATGAGCTTGGCCGCGACGGCAAGGTCGAGGATGTCGCCCTCGGTGCTGATGCCGTTGGCATGCATCATGTCAAACTCCGCCACGCGGAATGGCGGGGCGACCTTGTTCTTCACGATCTTCACCCGCACCCGTTGGCCGACCACGTCCTCGCCGTCCTTAAGCGTGCCGATGCGACGCACGTCGACGCGGCATGAGGAATAGAACTTGAGCGCCCGGCCGCCGGGGGTCGTTTCAGGGCTGCCGAACATCACGCCAATCTTTTCCCGGATCTGGTTGATGAAGATCACGGTCGTCTTGCTCTTGGCGATTGCACCCGTGAGCTTTCGCATGGCCTGGCTCATCAGCCGGGCCTGCAGGCCCACGAACGAGTCCCCGATCTCGCCGTCGAGTTCCTTCTGGGGCACGAGCGCCGCCACCGAGTCGACCACGATGATGTCGACCGCATTCGATTTGATCAGCAGTTCGGCGATCTGCATCGCCTCCTCGCCGCTCGATGGCTGGCTCACAAGCAGGCTTTCCAGTGAAATACCTAGCTTCTTGGCCCAACTGGGGTCGAGCGCATGCTCGGCATCGATAAAAGCCGCTATGCCGCCGGCCCGCTGAGCTGCAGCGACGGCATGCAACGCGAGGGTGGTCTTGCCGCTGGACTCAGGGCCGAACACCTCGATGATGCGTCCACGGGGAAAGCCTCGTCCGCCCAACGCCAGATCGACCGACAAACTGCCGCTGGAGATGCCCTCGATCTCTTTCTGCCGCTCGGCTCCGAGCGGCATGATCGATCCCTCGCCAAACTCTTTTTCAATCTGGGCGAGGGTGTTCTTCAGCACCGGGTTGCCATCGAGGAATGATGCCGCCACGCCGGCGGCCCGTCCTTTGACACTTTTCCCTTCGCTTTTGCTCTCAACCCGACTCGATTCGGTTTTGTTTGCCTTTGCCATCCGGCCATTCTCTCCTACTGCCAAGACCATGGCGTCTGCCTCCCGCGTTTCCCGGCACATCGTCGGGGTGGTTGCATCGCCACCATAAATCGAACGAGTTGCCACGAAAACGAACACTGAACGCAGGTATAGTATCGGAGCTAGCTGGGTTTGGCAAGAGCTTTTTCTGAACGCCCGTTCAGGCCTAAAAGGAGAGCATCTCGCGGTATTCGGCGAGTCGGCGGTCAAGATCGTGGCGGCTGATCGCGGCGAGTCGATCGAGGCTGAAGTCCTCGACGGTGAAGCTGGCCGTCACCACGCCGTAGGCCAGGGCCTCCTTGAGGGCCTGGGAGTCGAATCGACCGAGGGCGGCCAAATGGCCCATCATCCCCCCGGCAAAGCTGTCACCAGCGCCCGTCGGGTCGAGTACGGTGGGCGTTGGGAACGCGGGCATGACATACATCTCGTGCTCGCTGAAGAACATCGCCCCATGTTCACCCTTTTTGATGACCACGAACTTCGGGCCCATGGCCAGCACGGCCCGTCCGGCGCGGACGAGGTTCTCATCCTCGGCAAGCAGCTTGGCCTCCGAGTCGTTGAGCACCAGCCCATCAATCCGTTTGAGCAACTGACTCAACTCATCCCGCTGGATGTTGATCCAGAGATCCATGGTGTCGGCGACGGTCAGCTCCGCGCCCTTGGCCTGGTCGAGCACGCTCAGCTGCACCACCGGTGAGGCATTGCCGAGAAACAGAAAGCGGCAGTCGCGGTGGGTGTCGTTGAGCTTGGGCTGAAAGTCCCCCAGGACGTTCAGGTGCACCTCGAGCGTCTCGCGGTCGTTCATGTTGGGGAGGTAGCGGCCCCGCCAGCGGAACGTGCGGCCGCCGGGAATCGTCTGCAGGCCCGACGTGTCGATCCCGCGGGTCTCGAGCAGCTTGGTGTGTTGCTGGGGCCAGTCCTCGCCCACCGCCCCGATCATCCGCACGGGCGAAAAGAAGCTGGCGGCATAGGAGAAGAACACGGCCGACCCGCCCAGAACGTCGTCTCGTTTGGCAGTGGGGGTTTCGATGCAATCGAGGGCAATGCTTCCAACAACGAGCAGCGGCATGACGGTGCGAACTCCAGAGAGAGCAGAACGTGAATAACGCGGACAGGGCCGGCGGCCCGGATGGCCGCGGCCAGCGTGAAGACGGAATGTAGCCGGTGCGGACTTGTGCGGCAAAAGCAGCGGCTGAATCACCAGCGCCAGCCGCAGCCGGCGTCGGAAAAGAACGGCGCCGCAGCCTCGGTGACGCCCCAGCCGACCCGCAGCCCGATCTCGAAGTGTTTCGTGAGCATGTAGTGGGTGCCGGGGCTGAAGAACGCCCTGTTGACGTCGACCAGATTCCGTTGCGTGAACGTATCGAAGTATTCGGCGTGCACCTCCCAGCGGCTCGTCACAGGCATGCGGAGCACGACGGATGGAGTCCAGCGGTCGAACCAGTTGAAGGCGCCCTCGGAATAGGCGTAGCGAATCGCGGCATCGAGTCTCCACCCGGCGGGCAGTTCGTAGCCAGCCACATAGGTCGCCACCGGCACCGTGCCGAATGCCTCGCCATAGGTTGGCGTCGAGGCCTCCATGATGAAGCAGCTCTCGGGCAGGAGCCCCTGCTGGTCGGAGACATCGGCCTTGAAGCCGTAGAGCACGCTCGACTCATAGAGCGATCGGCGTTTCAGCGGGCCCTCGCCCACCTCCACGCTGGTCACGATGTTGCCCTGGGAGCCGACGCCGTAGTTGACGCCGAACCGCCACTCGAACCAGTCGTTGCCGCCCAGGCGGAGCAGGAGTTCTGGGTAGTTGTTGGTGGGCAGCCCGAAGGGGTTGTCGATGAAGACATACGACGCCTCGGTGAGGACCGTGCCCGGGGCAACCGTATGCGTGTTCGGCGTGAAGGCGTCGCGATCGGTGCCCAAATCTCCCGCATGATCGCCAGTCCTCTCACCCGATTCAGGGGCCGCAGCCACGAGGGCGGCCAAGGCCACCCATGTGCCCATCACCACGATGGCGAGCAGGACGCGTCTCAAGGCCTCCACGGCTCACAGGCCGCCTCCAGAACGAGCCGCAGAACTACCCGCACCGCGGGAGCGCCTTCTCGATCCTTGCCAGCGATCGATCGCGGCCGAGGATCGCGAGGCAGTCGTAGAGTCCTGGGCCCACGGTCTTGCCCGTCACCGCCAGGCGGACCGCATGGACGATGTCCCCTGCCTTCACCCCCGCCTCCGCCACCACCCGCTTGAGCGCCTCCTCGAGCGGGGCCGGCTCGAACGGCTCGACCGTCTGGATCGCGGCCACATACTTCGACAGGAGGTCGCGGACCCCAGGCTTTGCCAGCCGCTGCTTCGCGGCGTCTTCATCCAGGGGCGGTTCGTCGACCAAGAAGAAGTCGGCGTAGGCGAGGATGTCGCCGCCCACCTTCAGCCGATCGCCCGAGGCCTCGATCACCCGCCGCACGGTGGTCGCAGTTTCCGCAGACAGCGGCTCCGTCACCAGCTTCGCCTTCACGAGAAAGGGCAGCATGAACGCCAGCTTTTCATCGACGGAGAGTTCGTGCATGAAGTGGTCCTGGACGGCCCAGAGCTTCTTCGGATCGAAGCTGGCCGGCGACGAGTTGATCCGCTCCAGCGTAAAGTTACTGACCAGTTCGGCGCGAGTGAAAAACTCCGTCTTGTCGTCGTATGACCAGCCGAGGAGGGCGAGGTAGTTGTCGATCGCCCACGGCAGGTAGCCCACCTCCCGATAGAAGTCGACGATCACGGGGTTGAAGGTGTCGGCATCCGCCGTCAGCCCAATCCGCTCCGCGATCCGCGTGCCATGCTCGGCCACCTGCTTGAAGTCGGGGTTCTTGAGATACTGTGCGAGCTTCCGCTTGCTGAGCTTGGTGCGACTGCCCGGCTCGGCCACCAGCGGCAGGTGGGCATACGCCGGCAGTTCGTAGCCGAGCGACAGGGCGATGAAGGCCTGCCGGGGCGTGTTGGAGAGGTGCTCTTCGGCCCGGATCACGTGCGTGATCTCGAGGTCGTGGTCGTCCACCACGCTGGCGAGATGGTAGAGACAGGAGCCGTCGGCACGTTGGATGACATGGTCCTGCTCCCGCTCCCACGCGAACTCGACCCGTCCGCGGACGGCGTCGTCGATCACGAGCGACGATTCCCGTGGCATCTTGAGGCGGACCACGCTCTGCCGGCCCTCGGCCGTAAACCGGGCCACATCGGCCTCAGTAAAGGCGGCGAACGCGCGACTGTAGAGAAAGGGCTTGCCGGCCGCCTGCGCCGCCTTGCGCTCCTCGTCGAGTTCCGCCGGGGTGGCGAAGTCGCGATAGGCGTGGCCCGAGGCGAGCAGTTGGTCCACGGCCCGGCGGTGACGATCCGCCCGCTGCGACTGGAAATAGGGAGCGTGCGGCCCGCCCACGCCCGGCCCCTCGTCCCAATCGATCCCCAGCCACTTGAGGCCCGAGAGAATCGGCTCGAGCGCCTCGTCGACATTTCTCGCCACGTCGGTGTCGTCGATCCGCAGGATGAACTGTCCCCCGCGCTGGCGGGCAAAGAGCCAGTTGAAAAGAGCCGTTCTGACCCCGCCGATGTGCAGGTATCCGGTCGGACTGGGGGCGAATCGCGTGCGGACGGTCATGAGGAAACTCCGGTGTCGGCAGCACTATCGGTCACGGCCAGGCCGCCGTCAAAGCGGTCAGGCAGCACGGCTCATGCGGGCGAGCTTCTTCAGGCGTTTTCGCTCCGACTTGGAGAGATGCCGCCCGGAATGCCCGCCCTCGTCGTCGGAGTCGGAGGCATCCTCGCCATCGACGAACCTCTGCTGATCGTGCGACGGACTGCGGCCGTCGTTGTCATCCTCGTGATCGTCCCGCGATGACCGGACCTCCTCGGCCTCGTCATCCCGCTCGGAGGCAGCCACGGAGGCGACCTGCTTGGGGGTGGTCGGCGTGGAGGCCGTTACCGGCAGTCCCCGCGCCTCGCGGAGCACTGACCTGGCAGCTGCCAGCATCGAGATCGCCGCCAGCGCCGCGGCCGCCATCCAGCAGACGTTGCCGATGACGAGGTATGCATCCCGTTCCGGCCCCGCTTGGCCGACTGCGATCCAGCCGGCGGCGGCCGCCGCCGCCCATGCCGACAGGCAGAGCGAGAACCAGATACCCGTGGCGGCCCGTTCGTGCAGTGGCAGGACGGCCCAGAGCCCGACCGTGCCGTAGAGAATCCCGGCCGTCA
>CANETO010000058.1 GCA_947440895.1 Planctomycetaceae bacterium
ACGCAGAGAAAGGCGGGGATGGCACCGACAAGGAACATGTATTTCCAGCCGACCCCCTTCTCGATTGTCCCGCTCGTCTCGAGGCTGCCGATGTACATGCTGATCAGGCCGGCGGCCACATTCCCCACCGCGGAGAGTGCCTGGAGCATTCCGAGCGCACCGGTGCGGGAGCGATCGGGAAGGGTGTCGGCGACGAGCGCCACGGCGAGGCCGAACACACCACCCACGCCAAGGCCGGTGAGAAAGCGATAGACCGCGAAGTCGATCCAGCCCTTGGAGAAGGCGGAGAGTCCGGTGCAGATCGAATAGATCAGCACGGTGAGGGTGAGCATCTTCGCCCGACCGTAACGATCACCGAGCGACCCGAAGATCAGGCCACCAAGGGCCCAGCCGGCCACGAAGATGCTCGTGGCATAGCCTCCGTAGAGCTTCGGGTCCATTCCGCCCGGAAGCAGTGACTCCATCGCCTTGTTGCGGGCGAGGATGAAGAGCTGCTGGTCGAGGCAGTCGAACAGCCAGGCAAGCGAGGCCACGGCGAACACGAACCAGTGGTACGACGTGAGGTCGCGGTACCAGGGAGTGGCGGATGTCGACGATGCCTGGGCCATGCAGCGTTTCCTTTCGGTCGGTGTTCGTTCCCCCGGGCGGCGCTCTCCCAGGTCCGCCTCGATGCGACGCATGGAGGCAAGACTCTCGCGGGCCACACGCTCGGACCAGGGAGCATAGTCGAACACCTCCACAACCATCCAGCCGGCGTAGCGAACCTCGCCGCGGGGCGTTGCGGCGACACGTTCAATCCCTGGATGTCGCGGCGTGGCGGGAGCAGCACGCGCGGCGAAAGCAGCCCATCCCTTGTCAGGGAAGGATTGGCGTACGCGGCGTGTAGAACCAGTCAAACATCCTGTCGTGAATCCGATGGATTCGTGGATACGGGCCGTTGTCGTGCGTGCCGGTCCGCGGCTCGCAGGGCCCGCCGTAGATCGGACCGCAGGACGGTGTGCCTCGCACGCCAACGAGATCGTAGGGCGCTGGCGGAAGGCTCGGGTGGCACGGCGGAGGCGGCACGCAGGGGGGCAGCGCTCTCGGCTCACCACATCGATGCAGCGGCTCAAGCGGCGCGTTCCAATCAGCCCAGGAATCGGTCCGAGGCTTGAGCATCTTGGCGAGGATTGTATCGGCGTCTTGGCCGGTCTTCTCGGCGGCTATCAGGGGCGTGCCCTTGAGTGGATCGGGAAGCTTGACGAGAACGCCGTCGGTCTTGTCGGCCGATTCCGCGAACGCGGCACTCGTGGCCGCCACGGCCAAGGCCACTCCCACGATCACATGCCGGCCCCATTGGTGAGCCTCAAAGAATGCCCGGCGCTTGAGTATCATGGAAAATCCTCCCGCATCCACATCGGCTGTCGGGAATCCGTGGCTGGAGATCGACTGCCGCACCACTGCCGCAATTGATCGGCCACTGTCAAATGGCGCAGGATCGGCGAGGCTGGCAAGCACGTGGCAACTCACCAGACACAGCCGCTGATTGATTCCATGGCGTTGCTGCATGCTCTGGAAGCGGCCGGCCTGCGGGTCGTCGTCGTGACAGCCGGCGGCGGTTCGCAGGCGATTCCCCACCTCCTGTCGACGCCCGGCGCGAGCAGCGTGATGCTTGAATGCCTCGCTCCTTATGCCCGGGAAGCCGTCGATCGACTGCTGGGGGGGCCGCAGGAGAGCTACTGTTCCTCGCGGGCGGCCCGCCGTCTGGCCGTGATGGCATGGCAACGCGGCTGCGGTTTGGGGGCGTCGCCAGCCACTGCGGTCGGCGCCGCCGTGACGGCCAGCCTGCGGTCGCGGACGCCAAAGCGTGGCCAGCATCGCATCGTCGTCGCAGTGCACAGCCTCAACGCGACGAGCGTCGCATCACTCGTGCTCGAAAAGGAAGCCCGATCGCGGGCCGACGAAGAAACACTGGCGACGGCGCTCCTGCTCGAACGGCTCGCTACGATCGCGGCCGATCCCCTCCGTCCGGTGTCGGCAAGCGGCCTGCGGCTGCTCGCCGACGAGCATGTGGAGATCGAGTGCTGCGAGCCCCCACCGGCTTGGCAGGAACTGCTCGCCGGCACGCGGGCGGCGGTACAGGCGAGCGCCGAGCCGGTAGACCCGCAGCCGGCGAGGATGGTCGCAGCGGCGGTCGGCTCACCCGTGGCCGGCATGCTCGTCTTTCCCGGATCGTTCGATCCGCTCCACGAGGGCCATCTGCGGATGGCCGCCGTCGCGCACCAGATCGCCGAGCGGCCACTCCACTTCGAACTGTCTGTAACGAACGTCGACAAGCCGGCACTCGACTACCTCGAGATGCAGTCACGAGCCGCCCAATTCTCCGGACGTTCGCTCTGGCTCACGCGGGCGGCGACGTTCGTGGAAAAACTCGACATCTTTCCAGCCGGCTCGTTTGTGATGGGCGCCGACACCTACGCCCGGCTGGCCGACCCGAAATACTACGGCGGCTCCGTCGAGGCGACCGATCGGGCCGTGCACCAGATCGCCACGCGGGTCCGCGGCCTGATCGTGTTTGGCCGCGAACGCAACGGCGTGTTCGAGGATCCCATGCATCTCGACATCCCACCGGCCCTTCGCGAGGTGACCACCTTCGTGTCGCAGCGTGAGTTTCAAATGGACATCTCGAGCACGGCACTCAGGAGGCAACGTGAACGTGATTCGGCCGAATGACTCCTGGCGTCACGCCACCACGTGACGACTGACTCCGTTTCATGCCGCCGCCGCGGCATGCCCGCGGGGAATGACGCAGGCTACAGGCCGCGTTTGACGAGCGTCCGCAGGCCCTCCACCACTCGCGAGAATCGCGTGCGGGCGCGGTCGACGGCCTGTGTTTGCTGCCTGTCACGCTGGCGTTTGATCTGGAGTTCCCTGCCAGACATCCTGATACGCCCTGACGCAATGTCGAGGTCTTCACGGGCCAGTTGTTGTGTCCGCTGGGCCGCCCTCCCCACGAACCCTTGAAGTTGTGACTCGATCAATTGCAGCGCCTGTTGGTAGCGTCCCAGCCGGAATTCGCAGTCGCGGACCTGGATGATGGTGGCGATGCCCGGCACGAGGCCGCTGCGCTGCGCGGCGTCGATCAGCTGGCTGAAGGAGCCGACGTCAAGGATTTGGTCGCGCTCGGCCGGATCGACCGGCTTCTGCTGCACGCAATAGACACGCTGGCGCTCGATGGCGGCCTGGATGCGATCAAGCGACAGCGGCTTCATCGGTGCGTCGTGCATGCAGGAGCGAAAATGCAACTGCCCATCCACGATCGCCGGTGAGTGCGTCTGGACGAGGGAATTACTCGTGGCCCCGATGACGAAGTAGAAGGCCTCTGGATCGAAGCGATGGTCGGGCTGTACGAGCTCCACGTGGAGCGTGGATCGCAGGATGGCCAACTGCTCGTCGGCGGTCGTGGCCTGCGCGAGGGATTCGACGAGGTCGCGGGAAATGAGATCCATGCGATCCATGGTGGTGGCCCAAAGGAGAACGACCCGTCGCAGGATAGGCGATCCGGCGGCGGGATGGAAACGCCCGTTGCGAGCAAGGGCGGCGCTGTGGCCTCGCCCGCTACGAGTTCACCAAAAGGGCCCTTTTCCTTTTCCGAAAAATTTGACCAACGCCAGCCACCCATCTATCCTCACAAACCCTTGGGGTGTTCTTGCAAGTCGACCATCGGCGAACCGCCCCGGTTCCATACCTGTTTCGTGATTGGTCTCGTGAAAGGTCTCCTCATGCGTCGCTTCGTTCCCGTGAGTGCACAGAATCGCATCGCCACGCTGGCGCTTTCACTTGCAGTATCCGCCTGCCTGTGTATCCCCCTGCCCGAGGCGCGGGCGCAGACAGCACTGTCCGTCGACTCGAAGTCGAACATCTTCCTCTCCGGCAGTACATCGGTGCCGCCCGCCAGCGCGACACACCCCAACGGCGCCGGCGCGCTCCCGCCATATGTGACGCTCGCCCCCGGCTCCGGCCGCGTGCTGCGGTTTCTCTCCGTGAGCGGATCAGTGTCGTACAACAACACCGATGCCCCGGCCCCTTACCTCGGCCAGTTCAACGGCCCTGATGGCGGCGCTGTCTGGTTTGCAGACAGTAACTTTCCCACTAACTTCCTGACCACGTCGGGCACGCCCGGACTGATCGACCCGTCGGAGATGGGACCGAACCCATCGCGGCCAGCCCCGTTCACTGCCCCGTCGACCACGTTCTACGTCGCCATGGACAGCTTCGGCGGGATCTCGGGCATGCAACTCTTCGAGAGCACCCCCGCTGATCGACGAGTGATGTTTCTCGCAGGAGTGTTTCTCACCGACGACGAGCCGACCGCTTCGGCTCCGGCGAGCCTCGACTTCAGCAGCACGTCGCTCGGACGGTCGTTCTCCGAACTCTCTCCGCTGTTGCAGCAGACGTTTTATATCGGTGACGGTCTCACCGGCGAAGGATCGGGAAGCGTTCAGACATTCTGGGTTCCAGACAGCGCGACGCGGCTCTTCCTGGGCATCGTCGACGGGGCCTATTTCGTCGGTGGGCCCGATTACTACGACAACAACGTGGGTTCATTCTCGGCGACATTCTCGGTGACGACCGTGCCCGAGATCGGCCTGAACGCGTTTGCCGGTGCGATCTCCCTGCTCCTGGGATCGCTCGCATTCTTGGAGCGACGCCGAGCCAGCCCGCAAGGAACCTGATGGGTCCTTCGGTTACCGCGAGACTCTCTTGGCAAGGCCGGCGGCGAGGCGATCGAGCGTGGTGCTGCGGTCGTCCAACCCGATGTGCACGCGGATGATGTTCATGCCCGCGGTGTCGGCCAGCGCCCGCGCGATCGCCACGTCGAATTCCCCTTCGGTCCGCACCTCGCAGCCGGTACCGCCGCCGTTGGTCACCTTCTTTGTTCGTGGTCGAGCCGCCTCCTGCGGCCGGCGAGGAGCGCCAGCCAGAAACCGAGAAACATGGCCACGCAGGCGAGCACGATCAACGCCCGCCGCGCATCGTGGTTGAGCGTCCAGGCGCCGATGGCGTGAAACAGCCCCCAGACCACGAGGGCGGCCATGATCCAGAAGAGGATCCGTTCGGCACCGGGCGGCGTTTGAGTGGCGGGAGCAGGCATATCGAGAAGGATACGCTCAAAGGCCATCCCGTCACCACCGGGCTCGTAGCGCGGCCCGTAAACAAAGGCCCCCGGAACGGTCCAGATCCCAGGGGGGCGGGGAAGCTGAACCGTTTCCGGGAGCGATTGGACGTCGAATTGTTTTGAGGTTTGAGAGCTCACTCGAAGTGACGGCTGGCATCCTTGCCGCCGCCTGACTTCGAGCGGGGCGTGTGCCCCTCAAGCCTTCAGGCTGAGAGGACATTAGGGATGTGGTTTTTCGGGGTCAAGGCCGTTTCGAGGCCATTTCGACGCCCATTTTTTCGCACCTCTCCCCGCCGTCTGCCCCTTGGCCCCATCATCTGCCCAAGAACCGGCTATGATCCCTCGTTCTTTCCAGAGGAGACCGCTCATGGCCGATACCATCATGCCCGCCGCCGCTGCCGCGAAGATCCCGGGAGCCGGCAGCCCGCCGACCCCCGAGGCTTGGAAGACCTCCTTCGACGCGGCGCTGCCGTACCACGACTTTTTGGCACGCCACGCGAATCCCGATCAACGCAGCCGTTGGGAGGCTTTCCATGCTCGCGTCTCCGTCACCCCAGCCCAGACCGCGGTGCTGGGGAGCTTTGTGAGGAAGATGCCAGTGCTGGTGCTGGCCGGTGCCTGGTGCGGCGACTGCGTCAACCAGTGTCCGATCTTCGCCCATTTTGCAGCGGCAGCCCCGTCCATCGACCTCCGGTTTCTCGACCGTGATGCCCGCCCCGACATCGCCGCGCATCTGAAGGTCTGCGGCGGTCAGCGGGTACCGGTGGCGGCGTTCTTCAGCGAAGACTTCGCGCCGGTGCTCTTCTACGGTGACCGGACCGTCTCCGCCTATAGGGCCGCAGCCTCGGCCCAACTCGGCACGAGCTGCGCCAGCGGCGCGGCCCCCCCGCCAGCCGACCAGATCGCAGCCGTCACCTCCGACTGGCTCGACCAGTTTGAGCGGGTGCACCTGATCCTGAGGCTCTCTGCCCGACTCCGACAACTCCACGGGGATTGAGGCGATGACCAGTCGTGAACGCTGGACGGTCTATCCCTTGCTCTTTCTTGCCCTGGGCCTCGCAGTGAGGGCGATCGCCGTGCCGCAGGGAGAGTTTGATGCTGCTCGAGTCGGCTCCTTGGAATCGACCCGGTTGGTCTGCAAGGAGATCGTGATCGAGAACGATGACGGCACGATCCTGGTGCATATGGGCCGGGTCGTAGGCGGGGGTGGCGGACGGATCGAGATCAAGGACAAGGACGGTATCGACACGATCGCCGTGGGCACGCGGCAGGATGAACGCGAGGGTGTCGTGGAATTCTTCGACGAGAAGGGAACGCCTGCAGGCCAACTGTCGGTGCCGGTCGCAGCTCCCTGAACGGCGTCGGTCGCCGCGACTTCTGGGTTCATTGCGGTGAGGGGCCGCTCAGCTTGGGTTTATCGGGGATGACGCCCGGAGGGGGATGGGACGTATGGATGACGATCTGACGGCGGCGATGCCGGAAGAACAGTCGACGGAAGCCATCGCTTCGAAGGATTGCGTGACGCTGTTTCGCGACGACCGCGAGCGTGCCTGGGTGCCACTGGGCGAGGCGAGGGTGTGCGACGGTCTCTGGAGCCTGCTGCATCGCCGGCAGGGCGAACCCTCCTGCCTCGAGGACATTCGCGAGGCTGACGCCTCCGGTCACCGGTATCTCGTCGGCAGGGAGATCGGTCGAGGTGGCATGGGCGTTGTCTTCGAGGGCTGGGATGCCCAGCTCCAGAGGAGCGTGGCCATCAAGCTCATGGAACGGACCCAGCAGGCCCGGCCCGCAGGGCTCCTGTGGTTTTTTCGCGAAGCCCGGCTCGCCAGCCAGCTCCGGCATCCCGGCATCGTCGCGATCCACGAGTTCGACCTGACCGCGCAAGGGCAGCCGTTCATCGTGATGCAGTTGCTCACGGGCCAGACCCTCAAGCACATCCTGGCCAATCGACAGGACGGCGCTGCCGATCTGCCGGGACTGCTGGCCACCTTCCTCCAGATCTGCCAGGCCGTCGCCTCCGCACATGGCGCAGGGGTGATCCATCGGGATCTGAAACCGTCCAACATCATGATCGGCCAGTTCGGTGTGGTCACCGTGATGGACTGGGGCATGGCGGAGGTGCTCGGGAGTCCATCGGACGCCGAGGCTGCCTCGGCGTCCAGCGAGCGGCCGCTCCTGTCGGCGGGAACCGTGGGCGAGACGGAAGTCCACCGCACGGTAGCGGGCACGGTCTGCGGCACTCCGGCCTATCTGGCCCCCGAACAGGCACGCGGGGATAGGGCCCACACCGACCGGCGGGCCGACGTCTTTGGCCTCGGATCGATCCTGTGTGAGATGCTCACGGGGAGCCCTCCGTTCGCGGCTTCCAGTTCGGAGGCCAGTTGGGCCAAGGCTGCCGCGGGGAATGTTGCGGACGCACTTGCCAGGCTGGATGCGTGCGACGGACCGCTGCCAGTCGTGAGCCTCGCAAAGCGGTGTCTGGCGGCCGATCCTGCAGCGAGGCCGGACGATGCGGCCGCGATCGCGGCCCACCTGACGGACTATCTGGAGTCGGGCCAGCGTCGGGCCGAGCAGGAACTCGTGCGGTTCTTCGATCTCTCGCTCGACCTCTTCTGCATCGCGGGATTGAACGGTTTCTTCCGCCACCTCAACGAAAATTTCCCGCGCCTGCTCGGCTACTCGACCGACGAACTGAAGTCACGGCAGTTCATGGATTTCGTCCACCCAGACGACCGCGAAAAGACGACGACCGAGATCGCCAGGCTCGCCCGCGGTGAAACGACGATCCATTTTATAAACCGCTATCGCCATGCCGCCGGTAGCTACATCTGGCTGGAATGGAACGCTCGGAGCGTGCCCGAGGAAGCGGCCATCTATGCCGTGGCTCGCGATGTCACCGAGCGGGTGAACGCGGCCGAGGCCCATCGTCGGTTGGCGACATCGCTCGAGAAGAGCCGACAGGAGCTGGTCGACTTCACTGAAAACGCCAACGTGGCGCTCCACTGGGTCGATGCCGATGGCAGGATCGTCTGGGCCAACCAGGCCGAACTCGATTTCCTCGGCTACACCCGCGACGAGTATCTCGGCTCCCCCATTGCCCGCTACCACGCCGATGCCGATACGATCGTGGACATTCTTTCACAGCTCGATCGCCGTGAGTCCCTCGTGGGCCGGGAGGCTCGCCTTGTGGCGAAGGACGGATCGATCAAGCACGTCGCGATCTATTCAAGCGCCTACACCGAGGAGGGGCGATTCGACCACAGCCGCTGCTTCACGATCGACATCTCCCATCAGAAGCAGATCGAGGCTCTCGCCCAGGAGCGGGCCACGTTGGCGGCGTTCGCGGCAGCCGCGGGACTGTTTCTCACTGCCGGCGGAGGGCTGCGAAAACGGCTCGAGGATGTGGCCGCCGAGGCGGTCGTTCAACTTCACCTCACCACCGTTGAGGTCTGGGGCCGCAGTCAGCATGCCGACGGACTTGTGCTGTTGGCCAGTGCCGGCGTGTCAGTCGCCCCCTCCGGCGAATCCGCCGGGATCGCGATCGGGCAGGGAC
>CANETO010000059.1 GCA_947440895.1 Planctomycetaceae bacterium
CACTCCGGAGATCGCCTGCCTGCCGATCATGGAGCGGGAACGGGTCCACGCCGCCCTGGTCGCCTCGGCGACGCCTGGTTCGATGCGGAGTGCCGATTTCGATTTCCTCGTGGCGCTCGCCAGCCTTGCCTCGGCAGCCTGTTCGGGCCATGCCGAAGCCCCGGCGAGTGACCTCGCCTCGCTGCCGACGGTCGGAATCGACTCGCTCTCAACCCTGTGACACTCACCCGGCGGGCTTTGATGACTGGCCGCCCAACCGGGGCAGGAGCGTGGCCACGAACGACAGCACCGCGACGGCCGCCACGAAGGGGAGCGTGTGCGCGGCATTGAGCGTGAACAGCATCGAGCCCACGAACGGCCCGAGAATCCGCCCCAGCGAGGCAAACGACTGGTTCACACCCAGCACCTCGCCCTGCCGATCAGGATCGGCGCCCTTTGAGATCAGCGCTGACACCGACGGGTTCACGAAGGCGAACCCGGCCACCGCCAACGCGGCAGCGACGTAGAAGAGTTTGTCGAGCGGCCACTGATCCCCAAGCGGCCGGCCGTGCACGGCCCAGGCCACGAGCCCGACTCCTCCGAGCCCGAGGATCATGAGCGCGATGCCGGTCGCAAGCAGTCGTGTTTCAGGCAGCCGCTTGGCAAGCGGGCGATAGAGTCCGCCGGCGATCATCAGCATCAGTCCGATGAAGGCGAAGACGAGGAAGTTGTCGTCGTCGGTCATGCTGAAGGCCGACTCGGTCAGCCGCGCCAGCGTGGCCTCGAAATTGGCAAACGAGAAGATCGTGAGGAAATAGATGAGCACCAGCACCCCGACGTAAGGCATCCGCAGGACGGTCGCCGTCCGCGACAGGCTGGGAAACTCCTTGGCCGATCGGGCACCTGGCCGCCGGGTCTCTTTGAACACGCAGAACGCGAGCACAAAAGCGAGTAACGAGAGCAGCGACGCCAGTGCCCCCACGCCCCACGGTTGCTGCTTGAAAAGCGCCAATCCAAAGTAGGCAATCAGCGGCCCGAGCGTGAAGCCTGCGCCGAACGCAATCCCGATCAGGGCCATGCCACGGGCCCTGTTCTCCGGGGTGGTGCAGTCGGCGATCACCGCCGCTGCGGTGCCCACGCTGGCGCCCGCGATGCCCGCGCCGATCCGCGCGAGAAGCATGATGGCCAGCGCCATGGCCGCCTGATCGGCCGGAAACGTCACGGCAAACCCATAGAGTGCGTAGAACACGACCGAACCGAGCAGGCTCAACAGCAGCATCGGACGGCGGCCGATCGAATCGGAAATGCGGCCCCAGAGCGGGCTGAAAATGAACTGCATCAGCGAGAAGACGGAAAACAGCACGCCGATCGTGGCGCCGGCGGCAATCGGCGACAGGCCCAGGGCGTTGAGGTACGGCTCCGCCTGCCGCGGCATCACCGGCAGCACGATGCCGAACCCGAGCAGGTCGATGAAGACGGTGAGAAAGACGATCAACAGCGCCCCACGTGGGGCGGCCGGAACGGGAGTGGATCCCGAGGGAGTCGGCGACGAAGCAGTCATGCGTAGTCCAGAGGGATGGGGATGACGGCGTACCCCGGCTGGTACACTGGGTTGCGATGGACGACAGCCAGGTTTCCGACCGTCGCAGCCCGCCGCAGAACGCCCTGAGCGTGTCGGAGGTCACGTCGCGCGTCAAGGAGCACCTTGAGTCGCGGTTCTCCGACGTATGGATCACGGGCGAGATCAGCAACCTCGTGCGGGCCACGTCCGGCCACATCTATCTCTCGCTCAAGGACGAAACGGCCCTGCTCCGCGCCGTTGTCTGGCGGGGCACGCTGCCACAGCTGGCCATCGAGCCCGTGGACGGCCTGCAGGTGATCTGCCACGGCCGGATCGAACTCTATCCGCCACGCGGCACCTACCAGCTGACCATCGATCGGCTCCATGCCGTGGGCACCGGGAGCCTCGAGGCGCGGCTCAAGAAACTCCATGCCGCACTCGAACGCGAGGGCATCTTCGCCCCGGGCCGCAAGCGACCGATCCCGCTGTTCCCGCGACGGATTGCGGTGGTCACCAGTCCCACAGGGGCTGCCATCGCCGACTTTCTGACCACGCTCTTCTCGCGGTGGCGGTGTGCCGAGGTGATCGTCGTGCCATCGCGGGTGCAGGGCGCCGGAGCAGCGGACGAACTGGCGGCGGCGCTCGCACACGCCGCTCGACTCGTGCCGGCGGTCGACGTGATCGCGCTGGTCCGAGGCGGTGGCAGCCTCGAAGACCTCTGGAGCTTCAACGAGGAGCCGCTCGTACGGGCGATCTTCGCCTCGCCGATCCCGGTCGTGTCGGGAGTGGGCCACGAGATCGATGTCACGCTGGCCGACCTCGCCGCAGACCTCCGCGCGCTGACGCCAACCGATGCCGCGGTTCGCATCGCCCCTGACGGCCCGCAGGTGGCCGCCACGCTCGACATGCTGGGCACGCGACTGCAGACTGGTCTCAGGCGCCGCATCGACATGGCCCGCGACCGCATCGGCCACGTCGCCCGATCGCGGATCTTCGCCGATCCCGACCGGCTCATCCGCGACCGTGCCGCCGCAGTCGAGCAACAGGCAGCGCGGCTGCAGCGGCTGATCGCCTCTGCGGTCGATCGCGGCCGCGAACGGCTCGCTGCAGCGGCTGCCCGCCTCGAGGCAGGCAGCCCGCTGAAGCTGCTGGCCCGCGGCTGGTCGGTGACATGGCTGGATACCGATGCAACCGGGTCTGAAGCCATGGCAAACCCAACTCCGATGTCTCTGCCGGCGATGCTGAAATCGGTGTCTGGAGTGACGCCCGGAGCATCGCTCGTCACGCAACTGTCTGATGGAAAAATCTGGAGCCGTGTGGAAAGGATCTCGATCGATGACCGCCAACCCTGAACGTTCCGCAGCCGACGAGGCCGCAAACCCAACCCATCCTGCCCGACCGGCAGACGTGCCGTTCGAGACATCCCTGACCGAGCTGAATGAACTCGTGAATCGGCTGGAATCGGGGGCGCTCGGGCTTTCCGACTCGATCGGTGCCTATGAGCGGGGCGTCACGATCCTGCGACACCTGCACGAACAGTTGGCCGATGTCGAGGAACGCGTGCGCATGCTCGTGCGAATCGACGATCAGGGCCGGCCAATCCTGAGCGATATCGACGCGGAGTCAGCCGGAACGGCGACGCCCGCGGCCACGCAGACGGGCCGAGCAGAGGCCTCCGAGGGGGGTACCAGTGGCCGCCGCGTATCACGTTCCGTATCACGGACAAGCCGGCCGAAGCGTCTGCCAGGGATGGACGATGCCGGCGAAGAAGTCTAGAATTCCGCACGCTGCGGCGGGGTCGACAGCTGCGAAATGATCCCGGGCAGAGTGGCATTGTGCGTCCTGCCCGACAGCGGCAGCCACCGTTGCCGACGACGCCACGACGCCATGAGCGGGATGCCATGATCGGATTGAGCGATGCTCCGCATCTCGACACGGCGGTGATGCATTCCCTGGAAAGGGTTCGCACGTTCATCGATGCACGCCTCGATGCTGCGGTCGTGCTGTCACCCGAAGCGTCGCCGCGGCTCGTGGACTCGATGCGGTATGCCCTGCTCGCACCGGGCAAGCGTCTGAGACCGGCACTGGTGCTCTGGGCAGCCTCCGCCTGTGCGAGCGATGCGGCGGCGGACCGGTCCCGCGAGCAGGCATGGGCGTTGGCCGCCCCCGCGGCGTTGGCCGTGGAGATGATCCATGCCTATTCACTCGTTCATGACGATCTGCCCGCCATGGACGACGACGATCTCCGACGGGGCCGGCCCACCTGCCACCGCCAGTTCGACGAGGCAACCGCCATCCTCTGCGGCGATGCGCTTCAGTGCTTCGCCTTTGAAACACTGGCGCAGGGCATGCCGGCTGCAACGGCAGCCCGGGGCTGCCTCGTGCTGGCCCGCGCCTCCGGAAAGGAATCGCTCGTGGGCGGACAAGCCGACGATCTGGCAGCGGAACGCGGCTGGGTGAGCGACATGACGACCGCCCCGGCCTCCGAACAGGTAGCGTGGCTCGAACGCATCCACCGTCGAAAAACGGGGGCCCTGTTCAGTGCTGCGCTCGAACTGGGCGGCCTGGCGGTCGCGGCTGGGCCACATCAGCTCGCCATGCTTGCCGCCTATGGGAAAGCCTTCGGGCTGGCGTTCCAGATCGCGGACGACATCCTCGACGCCGAGGGCACGGAGGCCGCGGTCGGCAAGCGTGTCGGCAAGGATGTGGAGCGAGGCAAGCTCACTTTCCCCTCCGTCATCGGCCTGGAGGCGAGCCGCGAGCGGGCTGCGGCCCTGGCACGGGAGGCGGCTGAGGCGGTGGCCGGCATGGGACCGGCGGCCGACGACCTCGCCCGATTGGCCCTCTGGATTGTTCACCGGAATCATTGAAGGAACTGCTGACGCGACTGCCTGGCCGCGTCAGCGGATATAACACGTTTGCCAGGAATCACCCGCACGCTCGATCACCCCCACGCTTCATCACCCGCACCAGAGGACGGGAACAGGATGTTCCCCAGAGCCATGTCCCCGATTCTTCCCTCCATCATGTCACCCCACGATCTCCAGGGGCTCACGCCTGAGCAACTCGAGCAGCTTGCCGCCGAGATGCGCAAGGCGCTGTGCGAGGTCGCGACCAGCCGGACAGCTCACTTTGCCTCCAATCTGGGCGTTGTGGAACTCTGCCTGGCACTGCACAAGGTGTTTGACTTCAGCCGCGACCGGCTCATCTGGGATACAGGCCACCAGATCTACCCCCACAAGTTGATCACCGGCCGCTTCGGCCGCTTCGGCACGATCCGCACCAAGGGCGGCCTGATGGGCTACCCGAACCCCGACGAGAGTCCGTACGACCTGTTCATGACGGGGCATGCCGGCTCGAGCGTCTCGACCGCCCTTGGGCTGGCCAGCGGAGACGACCTTTGTGGACGCAGCGACCGCCGCGCGGTGGCCGTGATCGGCGACGGGGCTCTGCCCTCGGGCATCGTCTTTGAGGCCCTCAACAACGCCGGTTTTCTTAAAAAACGGCTGATCGTCATCCTCAACGACAACCGGATGTCGATATGCCCGCGGGTTGGCGCCCTCGCCGAATATCTCGACGTGATCCGCACCAACCCCTGGTACCGCGGCCTCCGCAATCAGGCATCGGGCCTGATCAAGGGCATGCCGATGGTGGGCGAGTCGATGGGGCGGATGATCATCAACGTGAAGGACTCGCTGAAAGCCACCATCCACGGCGGCATGCTGTTCGAGTCGATGGGTGTGCGGTATTTCGGCCCGGTCGAGGGGCACTCGCTGCCGAACCTGATCCGGTATCTGGAACTCGTCAAGGACGAAGAGGGGCCGATCCTGCTGCACGTGCTCACGGAGAAGGGGCACGGCTTCAAGCCGGCCGAGGAAGATCCCGTATTCTTCCATACGCCGGCACCGTTCGAGTGCGACGACGATGACTGTATTGTCTCCATCAAGAAATCGTCGGCCCGCGCCTACACCGACACTGCCAGCGCCGCCATCGGCGAGTGCATGCGTCGCGACCCGCGGGTGACCGTGCTCACCGCCGCGATGTGCCAGGGCAACAAACTCGAGCCGGTCCGCGAGGAGTTTCCCACCCGGTTCTTCGACGTCGGCATCTGCGAGTCGCACGCCGTCGCGTTCGCCGCAGGTCAGGCGAAGGTGGGCTGCCGGCCGATCGTCGACATCTACAGCACCTTCCTGCAGCGGTCGTTCGACCAGATCTTCCAGGAGGTCTGCCTGCAGAACCTGCCGGTGATCTTCATGCTCGACCGGGCGGGCCTCACCGGCCCCGACGGCCCCACGCACCACGGTGCCTTCGACCTCGGCTATCTGCGACTCTTCCCCAACCTCGCGGTGCTGGCCCCCGGCGACGAGTACGACCTCACCGCCATGCTCGACTGGGCCCTCACGCAGAATGGGCCGGTGGCGATCCGATACCCCAAGGCGGTGGTCGAACGCCACGCCGGCGACCGCAAGCCGATTGAAATGGGCCGGGCCGAGATGCTCGTCGCTGGTCACGACGGGCTGATCCTTGCCTGCGGCACGCTGCTGGGCGGCGCCCTTGAGGCGGCGGCACGACTCCGCAGCGAGGGGCTCGACGTGGGCGTGGTCAATGCCCGATTCGTGAAGCCGCTCGATTCCCGCCTGCCCGAGTGGATCGAAGCCGCCCCCTGGGTGGTGACCGTTGAGGAGAATGCGCTCCAGACGGGCTTCGGCAGTGCGGTGCTTGAGGCCGTGAATGATGCTGGCGTTCAGGCTGGACCGATCCGGCGTCTGGGGCTGCCCGACCGGTTTGTGGAGCATGGCGAGCGCGGTGAACTGCTGGCCGATCTTGGTCTCGATACTGCCGGCATCGAGGCTGCCTGTCGGGTCTTGTCGGGCCGGTCGCCTGTGGACGCAGCCGCCACGCACAGGTAATGCTGTGTGGGCCAGTTGCATGCCAGCCCCCCTGGCAGCAGCGGGCCACGCCCCCTTCCCGGATGGCACCAGTCGCCATGACATCCATGACCGCCATCAGTCCACTCTCCCGCCTGCGTCCCCAACAGCCGTCACCTACCGGCCTGGGTTTCGTGATCGTCGGCCCTGCCGAACTGCCGCGCGTCGAGGCGGAGTCGCTGCGACTGCAGGCCCTTCTGACACAGGCGGGACATAGGGTCACGCTCCGCCTGGCCCCACGGAGCGGTTGGGGGGAAGGACAGTTTCATCCCGCCGGAGGCTCTGCCGACATTGTCGTGGTGCTGGGCGGCGACGGTTCGATCCTGCGGACGGCCCGCTGGATGGGGTACGAGCAGGTGCCTGTGCTCGGCTTCAATCTCGGTACCCTCGGCTTCCTTGCCGATTCGTCGATTGACGAGGCAGAGGCGGCTCTCGCGGACATCGCTTCAGGAGGCTTCCGACTCGTCGATCATCTGATGTTTGAGACGGAAGTCATCCGTGACGGCGTGACGATCCATCGCGAACTGGGACTCAACGAGACCTCGATCCTTGCCGGCCCCCCCTTCTCGATGATCCCCATCTGTCTGTTCGTGGACGGCGAGATTGCCACCACGTACCGCAGCGATGGACTGATCGTCAGCACCCCCGTCGGTTCGACCGCCTACAACCTCTCGGCCGGCGGCCCAATCGTCCGCAAGGATCTGGACGCCTTCGTGTTCACACCGCTGAACCCCCACACCCTCACCAACCGCACCGTCGTCGATTCCGCGACCCGCGGTTACGAACTGCTCGTCCCGCGGCCCAACGAGGGCTCCGCCTGCGTGGTCGACGGTCGCCTGATCACGTCACTCGTTGCCGGCGACCGGGTGCAGATCCGACGGGCCGTGCCCCGCTTCACCCTCATCGAAACACGACCCCACAGTTACTACCGCACGCTCCGCGACAAACTGCAATGGGGCGGTGGCATCCACGGCGCCGGCTCACGGGCCCCCAGCGGCGGTGGTCCCACGAATGGCGGCGCTGCATGACGCAGCCATCGCCACCACACCGCCGCCCGACAGCAAGACCGTGGCGCTGGTCGCTGATCATGCTGCTCACGTTGCCGTTGGCCGCCTCGACCGGAGCCGGCCTCGCTGCCGACAGCACCGATCCAGGACCATCCTCACAGCCCGTGACGCTCGAATACCGTTTCCAGCCGCACGAGAAGCTCGACATGGATGTCTCGCACCGCGCGATCACCGAAACCACGGTCGGCGCCACATCGCAATCGACCGAAACGGCCACCGATTCACGAAAAACCTGGACCGTGGTAGCCGTCGATGCCGCGGGACAGGCCACGCTCGAACACTCCGTCGATGACGTGACCATGACCTCCCGCACCAGCGACCGCGGCCAGATCCGCTGGAGCAGTCGCGGCGACGAGGCCGCGCCGCCAGGCTACGAGCAGGTGAAGGCGAGTCTCGGCGTGCCACTGTCACGACTGGTGGTGGACCGCAGCGGTCGCGTGATCAGTCGCCACGACCTGCGTCCCTGTCCCCCCTCCAGCACGGGCGACCTCGTGGTGGTGCCTCTGCCCGAGGGACCGGTGACCGAGGGCGCCGAATGGACCGTTCCGCAGGAAGTGGTCGTGGAGGTGCCCGGTGGACTGCGCAAGGCGGTGCGAACGCGGCTGCGGTATCAACTCATGACGGTGCGGGATGGGGTTGCGACGATCCGCGTCGACACCACGGTGCTCACCCCGATCGACGATCCCCGCCTTGAATCCCGGCTGCTCGAACGCATCTGGGACGGCACGATCGAGTTCGACATCGATCGTGGCCGCGTTCTCCGCCGGGCCACCGGGATTGACCGCCGCGTTGTCGGCTTCGAAGGCCCAGAGTCGAGCGTCCGCTACAAGTCGAGCCTGGAAGAGCGGCTGGTCGAGAAGCGGTAGGGATGTTGTCTTCACGAAAAACATCGCATCCTGCAATCCTGTTCGGCACGGCACGTGCTGCCCCCCGTGGCGGCAAGTTTTCAACTTGCCCGAAAGTTGACGCTGCTGCCGCGTGCTGCAACCAGCCCGCCGGGCGGACTCCCCGAACACGCTCCGTTCGCGGGGCGGCTCGGCGAACACGTCGAGGACAATTGTGAGCCTTCTCCGCCGAGGCGCCCTAATGCTCACTTCGGTGTCCGGGGAGCCCGCCCTCGTCGATAGGTATGGCACGATGCCATGCGCAGCACCGGCAAAA
>CANETO010000060.1 GCA_947440895.1 Planctomycetaceae bacterium
ATGAAAGCGGGTGAGCTTGGCGGCGATCAGATTTGCCAGCAGCACCAGTCCAACGGTGGCGCCGCCCAGAAAGGGAAACCAGCCCGTGAGCGTTGAGGGGCCGAAGATCGTGACCGGAAAGAAGTCGGACAACGGCACCTGCGCGATCCAGCTGTTGAAATACTCCCGCTTCACCTCGGGCAGATTTTTCTCGTCCTGCGCCAGCGTGCCGACGAAGAGCAGGAAGATGCCAGCCAGAAACATGACCACCGTGACCTTGAGCGATCCTGCCGCCCGGAGAAGTTGCCAGGCCACCGAGCCCTCGGTGCGGCCGGGAGAGCGGGCCGTGGAACGCACCGTCGGGGCGATGCCATGCGAGGGAAAACTGCCAGTGGCCATGGGAGTGGATCCGTGCGGGAGTGTGTCGCGACCGTGCGAGAGGATGCGGCTGGAGAAGGTGACTGGTGCCGAGCGTCTGGTGGGGGACCGGGCGTGGGAGCTGATTCACTTCCACCGAATCGAGCGGACGAACTCCGTGAACGGTTCGCGGAGTGTGTTGGCAAGCAAGGCCGACCCCTTGAATTTTACGAACAGCGCCGTTGATGGCTCGAGCGGGATCATGGCGGCCAGGATGGCCTGCTGATTGTCCGTCGCGTTGTCGAGCAGCAGGAGAATGGTTGACTCGACGCCGTTGACGGGCACTGTCTCCGCCTGCTCGATGGCGCGGGCGACCAGGTCGGGGTCGGCTCCCGGCGTGAGTTGTTCCTGCCAACGGGTGGCGTTGCTCTGGAGCGTTCCCGAGGCGGGGATGATGGTAATCTCGCCGGCGTCTACGGCGTCGCCGGAACCGGTCTGCAGCGTGGCCAGTCGCATGCCACTGGCTCCCAGGTCTGTCCAGCCCGCGGGCAGATCGTATTCCAGCTTCGGGCCACCGGTAGGCTGGCCTGACGGTGGCTCCGCCGCGGTGCCACGAGGTGGCCTCGCCACGGTCTCCGCGGGGCGTGCCGACTTGGCCGTCGTATAGCTGCGGATGTCGTTGGGCTGAATCTCCGCCGCCGGTCGGCAGGACGCGGTCAGGCAGGCGACGACCGCCCAGATGATCGAGGAACGTGCAAAGAGCTTCATCCTCTTATGGTAGCACGGTGCCCCGTCACCGGGGATTCCGGGGACGACTACCGCCAGCCAAAGACGGACGAAAGCGGGCTCAGGAGCGGACCGGAAAGGGCGAGGTCGTTCGGGCTGCCGATAGTCCGCATCAGATCGAACATCACGAAGCCGCCGGTGAGCAGCAGGAGCGAGCAGCAGACCAGTCCACAGATCTGCCAGGTGCTGAATTTGGTGTCGCGCACCATGTCGACGGCCAGGCCACCGCCGATGTCGGGCAGAAGGTCGGTCGACATCGGCAGGTCGCCGGTGAAGTCGGAGCTTTCTCCGTCTGCGTTGAAGAAGCTCGAATCCCCCGAACCGGGCTCCACGGCCACGACAGAAGCACTCTCATCGTCTTCGTCGAGGCCCCCGAGGTCGAACTCCTCTCCTGCCAGATCGGTAGCGCTATTCCCGGCGGCCATAGATCCGCCAGCCATAGATCCGCCACCCAAACCGGTGTCGAGCGGACCCAAGTCGATGCCCGACACGGCCGCGTCGCCATCCTCCAAGGACAGGCCACTATCAAGCGCACCTGACAGTGCCGCCCCTGCGTTGGTATGGGGGCCGGAGCCGGCTGCAGGGTTTAAGTCCGATCCAAAAACCAGTGAACCACTGGCATTCAATCCGGAGGCGTTGCTGGGCTGCGAGCCGCCGCCCACGCCGGAGAGGTCGATGGCCAGGGTGCCGGAATCGGCAGGGCCGACGGCTGATCCATCGGCGGGCGATCCGAGCGCCGGCGATGACAGTCCGACGATCGAATCGATGTCGAGTTCCATGGCATCAAGCCCGCTGATCGCGTCGCTGGAGCCCAGCATCGCTTTGGCGAGTTCGTTCTGCCCGGGCGGATCGACAGCAAACACCGATTCGCCGCCCGTGATCCCGGTTCCCATCGAGACGTCGCCAGCGGAACTGCCCGCCAGCGAGCCGCTGCCGCCGATGACCAGACTGTCAGACTTTCCGGCAGTGCCTGGGAGCGGACTTCCGCCCACGACTACGCTGTCACCCAGTTCGAGATCGATCGTCTGGCCGCGGGGCTCCCCCTCCGGCGCGGCAAGTGGGATGTCCTTCTGGGTCCCGTCGTCTAGGGGCCCGTCGTCGAGGTCGAGTTCGAGTTCCAGTCCCAGTCCCGACTGACCACTCTTCTCGCCGGCATCGGCCGCCAGTCGCTCAATCTCTTCGACCTTGAACTTCAGCGTGGCTCCGTCGCGCAGCGGGAACAACTGCTTGCGTTCGACGAGGCGATGAATCTCGTCCGCAGTGACGCCGAGGTGTCGGGCAGCCTCTTCAATCAGCAGGAATTTGCCGGCCATGGTGCCTTCTGATGCAAGAACCGCTGGGTTCGAACGCCGGGGACCGTGAACAGTGACAGTCGGGGAGAAAAACGACGATCGTCCTCCAAAGATGTCGACGTCCCAATTATACGGGTCCAGTGCGGCCGTCAAACCTGGGTGCAGCCGATACGTCCGGTAGGGCCAGCGTCGCCGGTCACTTCGGTACTTCCAGCATTTTCTTCAGCGCAGCCGGCCGGGGCTCCTGGCAGTTGAAGTCTTCGACCAAGAGATCCCAGCTGACATCCCTCGTGCTCTTGAGCGTGAGCGAGCCGGTTGCCGGGTCGACGTGATAGATCGCCAGGGCGCGGTTTTGCTGGTCGACGACCAGCAGCATCTGCCGGCCATCATCCAGCGGGGTGGCAAGCGTCCAGAGTGGTCCGGCCTGCTCGCCCCCCCCAGCCGGCGGCGTCCGTCCAACCCGCTGTGCTGCCATCCCACCGCTGCTGAGAAAGGCGGTGAAAAATCCGGCCATGACCACGGCGGCGAAAAAGCAGCCGGCGGCGATGAGCCCACGTTGGGCGTCCCCATCCCGGAAATTCCAAAAAGAGGGCATGGTGATTCCTGAGCGGACTGGGAGGACAGTTGGGCGATTGCCGGAGAGTGTATGGCCGCGGAAAGAGTGCCTTCAAGCAGTCCGGGCCGGACGGCATGGAATGGCGTGGTTAACCGGACCTCGCGGGCTCGCGAAGCGACTTCCCTAGATCGCCCTGTTTGCCGGCACGGCTTCCCCATCACGCATCTTTTGCGGAAACGAATGTTTCGATTCAATCGGTCAGGCAGACCCTACCGATGGAGAGGAGACGTCGGTACGACCATGCGTGCTGGCATCGTCGCTCCCCGCCGTTTCTGAGGACTACCGCTGTGTCAAAGCTCAACGCCTTCACGACCTACCTGATCCGCTCGCCGATTCTGTGGGGAGCGGCCCTCAGTTTTGGATTCTTTGGCCTGATCCACATGGGTGTGATCACCAACCCGTTGGTGATCCGGTATCTGGCAGGGCACTGGGTTGAATACGTCGAAGTCGTGATGTTTTTCGTCGGCCTCGCGGCACTCTTGATCAAGGGGGCCGACATCCGCAGCCAGCGACGGGCCGTCACGGTCGAGTGGATCGACCCGATTCCCGAGGGTGGGCAGAATCCCGCTGACGCTCAGGCACTGGCTGTGTCACTGGTCGAGGCGGACGGAAAAGGCACTCCAGATCAATCGTCGTATCTGGCCCGACGCCTCCGCGAAGCGGTCGACCTCGTCGTTCGCACCGGCTCCGCCGACACCCTCGAAGACCATCTCAAATATCTCTCTGACCTGGACGCCGCGAGGGCCGCACAGAGCTACGGTCTGGTGCGGTTTGTGATCTGGGCGATTCCGATCATGGGCTTTTTGGGCACCGTCATCGGTATCACCGACGCGATCGCCTGCCTCTCGCCTTCACAGCTCGACAACATGACGGGCGTCGTCTCCGGACTCGGTACCGCCTTCGACACGACGGCCATCGCCCTCGGGCTGTCGATGGTGCTGATGCTCCTCCAGTTCGTCGTCGACCGGTCCGAACAGACGCTGCTGGGCGATGTCGACGAGGCGGCCTGGACGGCACTCGCCGGCCGGTTTCAGTCGCTCTCCGGCGACGGCGGTTCCACGCTCGCCGTTGCCCGGCTGGCCGAGACCGTCAGCCGGAGCTCCAGCCAGCTCCTTGAGGCGCAGGCTCAGTCGTGGCGGACGCTCGAGCAGACGGCGGCCTCGAATCTCACCAAGCTGCTCGACAACGCCGGCAAGACGCTCAATGACTCCCTCTCCACATCGCTCGACGGCACGCTCGGTCGCTGGAGCGATTCGCTCGTCGAGGCGCACGAGAAGCTGCTGCTGCAGCGGGAAGATCGTTGGACGCAGGCGGCCGACTCGTTGGCGCACGCCGTCCGTGGACTGCAGCAGCACCAAGGCACTCTGGCCGACCAGACGGTGCTGCTCGGCAAGGTCGTTGACGCCACCCGCGACATCTCCGCGCTCGAGCGTTCACTCGATGCCAACCTCAACACCCTGGCCGCCACCGGTCGGTTTGATGAGACGCTGGCGACGCTTGCCGCTGCTGTCCAGTTGCTGGCCGTCCGGGCCGGCGATGTGGCCGGTGACCCCCGTCGCATTGAGTTGCAGACCGCCCGCCGCACCGGAAAGGTTGCATGAGCCGCAAACCTTCCGCCGCTGGGCCGACGATCTCACTGTTTCCGTTTCTCGCAGTGCTGCTCTGCACGATGGGGGCGCTGCTGGTCGTGCTGGTGCTCTTCAGCCGATCGGTGAAACAGAACGAGGCGGCCAAGCTCGATCACGAGAGCGAGGAACTCGCCGCGGAGCTCGAGCTCGCGCGAGACAGCCTGAACTGGCGGCGTGACCAGTTGGCGGGAGTCCGCGAGCGGACGGCCGAGGAGCTCGCTACCGCGCGGATGCAACTGGCGGGCATCGAGGAGAACACCCGCGCCCTCCAGGACGAACTCGCGAAAATGGAGCGGACCGCGGCGGCGCTAGCCTCTGAGAGCGGCACGGTCGCGGTCGACGATGAGACGCTCCGCGGCCTGGAAGAGCGGCTCACCAGTGCTCGGGAGTCGCTCGACGAGGCCCGCGCGGGTCGCGACACGAAACCGCCGGCCTATGCCGTCGTGCCCTATGCGGGCCAGAACGGCACGCACCGCCGGCCGCTCTACATCGAGTGCTGCGGTGACGGTGTCTTCCTGCAGCCAGAGGGCATCCGGCTGAGTCCGGGGGATTTCGAGGGGCCCCCGGGGCCGGGCAATCCTCTCGCCAGCGCGCTTCGAGCAGCACGGGAGCATGTCGTTGCCACGCACGGGGGCACGAACGATCCGGCTGCGCAGCCCTATCCCCTCCTGCTCGTGCGACCGTCGGGCGTGATGGCCTACTACGCGGCCCGCGAGGCGATTCAGTCGTGGGGTAGCGATTTCGGCTACCAGCTCATCGACGAGGACTGGACGCTGACCTTTCCGCCGGCGGACCCGATGCTGGCCCAGGTGGAGAAGCGGGCGATCGAGGAATCGAGGGCGCGGCTGGCGTGGCTGGCGGAAGTGCGGCCCACGCGGCCGGCGCGGCCGCCGCAGCAATACAGGGCCGCTTCGACACGCGGTGGGGTCGTCGCCGAAGGCGGACCGAGCGTGCTCGGGGACCAGTCACGGTGGGACTGGAAAAACAAACAGCCTAATGGCGGTGGTGGTGGCGACGGGGGCCCCGGGGGCGGACCAGGCGGCAGCGACGGGCTCAACGCTGGGGGCCGGGGCACAGGCGCAGCAGGAAGCGGCAGTGCAGGTGCCGATGCGTCGGCCGGCAGCGTTGCATCGACCGGACAAGGTGCTGGATCAGGCGAGAGCGGCGACGCCATTCTGGGCGGCGGCGGCGGCGGTGCCGAAGGCGGTCGCTTCGGGCCCGGCGGTCAGGGAACGGTCGCCGGAGCCGTGGGCGATCGATACAGCAGCACATCCACTTTCGGAGGGGGCGACGCGGGAACGGCCGGTGGCCCCAATGCCTCGGGCGGTCAGGGCGGGCCGGGAATGCCAGCCACGTCTGGCGGCGCCGGGACCAATGCCGGCGGTGGGCCCGCTACCGGAGGCGGCAGCTACGCTGCCGGTGCTTCCTCGGCTGCCGGTGGCGCTGCAGGAGGCGGTTCTGCTGCCGGCAGCTCGAGCGGTGGCATGAATCAGCAGGGCGGCGGCTCGGCAGGCGGCGGCAGTGGGCCGGCGATGCCTGGGCTTGTGCAGGCTGGGGGCGGAGCTGGCGGCCAGGCAGGTGGTCAGGCCGGCGGCCAAGCTGGTGGTGCTGCCGGCGGCCAGGCATCGATGGCCCATTCACGCGGCAAAAACTGGGCGAGTCTGGCGACGCAGGACCGACCGATTCCACTCACCCGGCCGATTCGCCTCGAATGCTCGCTTCACGAATTCCGGATGCTCGACGATTCAGGCCGCCGTGTGGAAACCCGCATCCCACTTGATGGCGACACCGCCGAGTCCATCGATCCGCTCGTGAACGCGATCCATACGCGGGTGAACAACTGGGGCATTGCCGGCGATCGCATGTATTGGAAGCCGCAGCTGGTGCTGTCCGAAACCTCCGACGGCAGATCGCGGCGAGAAGATCTCGAGCGACTGCTCGCCGAGAGCGGTATTGATATGCGTTCGGGGGACGGACGGGACCAGATCCGCCCCTTGCCCCCTGTCACGCGGACGACTGCTGTCGTGCCCGCCCGTTGATCTGTGGAGTGTGAGTAATGCGACGTCCCAAGCCAGAAGACATCAGCTCTGCCGGTCAGGATTCATTCCTGGACGTGGTCACGAACATCGTCGGCATCCTCATCATTCTGGTCATGCTGGTGGGAGGTCGGGCCAGGCAGGTGATCCAGAACGCGATGCCGGCTCAGAGCAACCGCGTCGCCGCGCTCGAGCAGGAAGTAGACGTTCTGGATCAGAAGGTCGCGGTCGCGGAGAGCGAGGTCGAGGAGCTCGCGGTGCAGGCTCAAACGGTGGCGACGGCCGCCGCCTTTGCAGGCGAAGCACGGCTCCATCTGGCCACGGCGGTGTCGGCGGCGACGGTGGAGATCGAGCGACGCAAGCAGGAGGCGGGAGCCGCACAGACAAAGGCAGCCGAGGCTGCGGCGCGACGCAAGGAGCTGGAGACGGAGATCGAACATTGCACGCTCGAGGCGGAAGGCCTGGCCCACCTGCCCGCCACGACGAAGGAGGTGCTGGCCTATCCCACGCCGGTCGGCCGCACCGTCAACGGGGAGGAGATCCATTTCCGTCTGGGCGAGGGACGGATCGCGTACATCCCGATCGAGGATCTCTTCGAGCTCGCGAAGTCGCAGACGCGACGTCATTCCGGCTCCATTGCAGAAATGGCCTCGCGGATCGAATCGGTCGGCCCCGTGCAGGGCTTCTCGCTCGACTACGTGATCGAGGCGAAGGTGGATCAGGCCCGCGGGCAGGTGTTGATCCGGTCCCGCGAGTGGGTCGTGCGTCCGGTTGGCACGGGCAACGGCGAGACCATCGAGGAGGCGCTCTCGCCCCGGTCGCGGTTTCGGCAGATGCTGTCGGCGGTGACGCCCGAGGCGACCGTGACGCTCTGGTGCTATCCCGACAGCTTCGACGTCTACCGCGCGATCCGCGAGGATCTTCACCGGCTGGGCATTCCGACAGCCTGTCGGCCGATGCCGGAAGGGGCCCCCATCGGCGGCTCCACCGAAGGCAGTAAATCGGTCGTGCAGTAATCACCCGCGGCGGATTTGGCCGCGGAAAGTGAGCTTCACGGATGGCGGAGCGATCCCGTAAGCTCCCCTCCCCAAGGGAGATCATCCGCATGATGCAACACGTTTCGCGTTTTCTTGTCCCGATGCTGATGTGGCTGCTCGCAGCCGGTGGCGGACTGGCCGTCGCGCAGGGGCAGTCGGTGGATGCGCCGGCGGTATCGCCGGCGGCAAATCCCTTGGCCGACCTCGTCTCCATGGCCTACCAGCCCAAGGCCGGCACGCAGGGCGACATCCGGGTCGCCGGTTCCTCGACGCTCCAGCAGGCTGCGGCGCAATGGGCCTATGGATTCGTGAAAATCCATCCCCAGGCAGAGTGCTCCATCGCCAGCAACAGTTCGGAGGCCGGCTGGCAGTCGCTCGTCGATGGCACGGCCGACATCGCCCTCATGAGCAGGCCGGTGACTGATGCCGAGAAGACCGCGTGGGAACAGAAGAGCAACAAGCGACTGGTCGTCGTGGTCGCGGCATTCGACCGTCTTGTCTGGATTGTGAACCCCGCCAATCCGGTCGCCGAACTGTCCTGGTCGCCCGAGACCGGAATCCTGCGGCCGGCCACGAAGGACGGCGTTGCCACCGCCGAGGCTCTGGCGGCCACCCATTGGGATCGCCTCAACGGAGATGCTGGGTGGAAGGACGTGGATATTCGCGTGCATGGCCGTGGACTGGGGTCAGGCACTCGCTGGCACATGGACAGGCTGCTGACCGGAGCGACGTCGTGTCAGCTCGCGATCACCGAACACAAGACGGAGGCCGAACTCGCTGAAGCGATCGCAGCCGATCGTGGAGGTCTGGGGTTGGTGGGCGATGAGCATGCTCATTGGCCTGGCGTGAAACGGCTGCCTCTGATGATCCCTGCCAATGCGGCGCCGCTGGCAGACGCCGTCGTGGGCTCGGATCGCACTCCCGATTGCCGGCCGCTGTTTCTGGCCGTCGCCGTACCGA
>CANETO010000061.1 GCA_947440895.1 Planctomycetaceae bacterium
ACCGGGAAGATTGACGACGCACGGCTCTGCGAACTGGCCCGCGAGTTCTTCCCGCTGACCCCGCGAGGCATCATCGATTACCTCGACCTGCGTCGTCCGATCTATCGGAAGACCGCCGCCGGCGGCCACTTCGGTCGGGAAGGCTTCTCATGGGAGCAGACCGACAAGGCCAAGGATCTGGCGAAGGCCGCCAAATCGAGTGTGGCGGTCGGCTGATAAGCAGGAACCTCGGTGTTGCCACGATCACCAGCCGTCGACGGATCGCCCTGCTTTACGAGAGGCGATTCCGTCGGCCGCTTGGCCTTCGACGTTGCGGCATTGCTCTCGCATGGCGCGATGCTTGCTGGCGTGATGGCGACGATCTGCGGCACTGTCCTGATGATGCGGCGGCTGGCAGGAACTATCTCGCCCGGCCCGGAGTCCGTGCTGGCCGTCTGCGGAGCAGGCCTGCTCCTGGTCGCGATTGGTGACCTGGCCTCGCGATCGGCAGCGGCCCAGGGCTCGAGTAAGGCCCGACCGTGGCTGGCGGCCGGGCTCTCGCGGCTCGGCCTGATCTTGGCCGTGGCTGCTGTCAGCCTGCCGCTGCGGTTTCCAACGACCGTCGATTCCCTGACCGCGATGGCGGCCCTGGGCGTATCGCTCGTGGCCGCGATTCAGGGACCGGTTGCAGGGTGGATCGGCACCTGGCTCACCAGCAGGCGGACGGTGGCCACGAACGATCGGCTCATGCGGCCACACGAAGCCGAACTCCCTGGAGCGGCCCTGCCGGCAGCGGTTGCTTCGCCGCCCGTGGTGCAGAGCCGCGATCAGGCAGCGACGCCGCCCGGTAGCCTCATTCAACGCTTTGAGCGGTTGGCGCTGCCGGACGGGGCTGAGTGCGTGCGAGGCAGAGTGTGCGTTGTGGTGCCGGAAGGGTCACGCTCGGGCTCGGCGCACGTCGGATTTTGTCCGCCGCTGGCGGCGATGCCCACCATCGAAGTGACCACCGACTATGATGGCGTCGAAGCGGTCGTCTCGGCAGCAGAAGTGCTCCCCTGGGGAGTCCGCATCGAATGCCGTCTCGACGAACCGGCTGAAGAAATGATCGAGATCCCCGTGGACGTAGTGGCAACGGCTCCGGCTTGAAGCCCTGATCGGGGTGTCGGCCTCATCCACTGCGACAGGTATTGCATGGCACGCTGGCCCCAACACATTTGGACGACACTCTTCACCTACTCGGTGATCTTCATCGGCTTTCCACTCCTGTGCATGCTGCTCTGGAGGTGGGTCCGCGGATGACTCCCCCCACGGCCGTCGTCACCGCCCTGCAGCGTGCTGATCAGCAGCATCTGCTGGCCTTCTGGGATCGGCTCGATGAGCCCGCCCAACAGGCTTTCGCCGCCCAGCTGGAGGCGGTCGACTGGCACGTGATTGAGGAAATGCAGCGGCTCGCGGCCGGCGGAAGTCATTCACGTGATCTTTCGGTCGATCTTTCCACGGCCGTCACGCCCCCCTGCCTGCGGCTGGGTGACCCGAAGAACTCCATTCAGCCAATCGACGCCAGGCACCGCGGCGCGGAGGCACTCGGTGCCGGATCCGTCGGCGCGATCCTCGTGGCTGGCGGCCAGGGCACCCGTCTGGGCTGCCATGGGCCCAAGGGGCTCTCTCGCGTCGGACCGCTGACACAGGCCCCGCTCTTCGAAATCCTGCTGGGCAAACTCGTCGCCGTCCGGCGGCGGTATGGCCGCGACGTCCCTCTGGCCATCATGACCAGTTCTGCCACCGACGCGGACACTCGCAGGTTTCTTGCCGAACACGCCTGGTGCGGCCTTGATCCCGAGCGGGTGTTCATCTTTCGCCAGCACGACCTGCCCGCGATCGACGCCACCACAGGCAGGTTGCTGCTCGACGCGCCCGGGCACCTCGCAGTCGCGCCCGACGGCCACGGCGGCATGCTCGTGGCGCTCGCCGAAACTGGGGGACTCGACTGGTTCGGGAACCAGGGAGCCGAGCACATCGTCAGCTTCCAGATCGACAACCCGCTCGCGATGCCGCTGGCGGCCGAATTTCTTGGCTACCACCTGCTCTCTAACGCCGACTTCAGCACGCAGGTTGTCCGCAAACAGGCACCTGGGGATCGGGTGGGTATCGTCGTGTCGTGTGACGGCCGGCACTGCGTCGTCGAATACAGCGACCTGCCGGAAGCCCTCGCTGCCGAAAGGCTCCCCGATGGTCTGCTGCGGTTCCACGCCGGCAGCATCGCTGTGCATGCGTTCGCCAAGTCGTTTCTGGATGCGGCGGCCGCGCGACACGACTCGCTGCCGCTTCATCTGGCCTTCAAGGCCGTGCCCTATCTCGATGGCCAAGGCAACCGCATCGTGCCGACCTCGCCCAATGCCATCAAGTTCGAGCGGTTCATCTTCGACTTGATGCCCTTGGCCCAGCGTGTCTGCGTCGTCGAGATCGAGGCGTCGGAGGGCTTCGCGCCGCTGAAGAACCCGCCCGGATCGGCCAGCGACGCGATCGAACACGTGCAGGCCGCACTCGTGGCCCATGCCCGCCGGCTGCTCGCCAAGGCGGGTGTGGCCGTAGCCGAAGGCGTCGATGTTGAACTGGCAGCAAACAGGATCATCGACGAAACTGACATCGCTGGTCTGCCGATCGCCGATACGGTCATCGACAGGCCACTCGTCATCGGCGGCTGAATCGGCTCGACACCACCGCACAGCTCACGTCCTCGAATCCCACGCACGGAGAGATAGCCCATGCTTCACGCGATCGTCATGGCCGGAGGATCCGGCACCCGTTTCTGGCCCGCCAGCCGCGCCATCCTGCCGAAGCAGCTCCTGCCACTGGCGGGCTCGAAAACCCTTCTCGAGGACACGGTCGACAGGCTCGACGGCCTCGTGCCGCCAGATCGCGTGATGGTGGTCACCGCAGGCCGCCTGCTCGACGCCGTACGACGGCAACTGCCGCAGGTGCCGGAGGCTGGCCTCGTTGGTGAGCCCTGCAAACGCGACACCGCCCCCTGCATTGGCCTGGCGGCATTGCTCGTCGCGCGGCACGATCCCGAGGCGATCATGGCCGTCATGCCCTCCGACCATGTGATCCGCCCGGCCGAGGGATTTCGGGCGGCGATCCGGCAGGCTGCCGCGCTCGTGGAGGAGTCGCCGGGCCGGCTCGTCACCTTCGGCATCAAGCCGACCTATCCCGCCGAATGCTTTGGCTACATCCAGCAGGGCGAGCGACTGAAATCCACTTCCTCTGAAAACGCCGCTGCAGTGCATGCGGTGGCCCAATTCCGTGAAAAGCCCCCCGCCGCCGTGGCTCAGGAGTATCTGGCGGCGGGCAACTATCTCTGGAACGGCGGCATCTTCGTCTGGAAGGCAGCCACGATCCTCTCCGCGCTCGCCGAACGGCAGCCGGAGTGCCTGGACCACCTCCGCCGCATCGCCGACGCCTGGGACACGCCCGACCGCGACACGGTGTTTACCGAGGAATTTGCGGCGATCAAGGGGATCTCCATCGACTACGCAGTGCTGGAGCACGCCCGCGATGTGGTCGTCATCGAGGCCCCGTTCACGTGGGACGATCTGGGGGGCTGGTCGGCGGTGGCTCGCCAACGGGGCGGTGACACCGACGGCAACACGGTGGTGGGCAGACACTTGGGAATCGAGTCGTCGCGGACAATCGTGCACACCGCCGACGACCATTTGGTCGTCACGATGGGCCTGACGGATATGCTGGTGGTGCACACGCCGGACGCCACGCTCGTCGCCCATCGGGCCCACGAGGAGGCGGTTCGGAAAGTTGTTGCCGAACTCGAAAAACGCGGCTGGACGGAATTCCTATGAACATGTCGCCCCTCCATACCACGCTGACCGCAGGCTGGCTCGCATGCAGCCTCTGCCTGCGGACTGCCGGGGGGGCGGAGGAAATGGCGGCTGATACCCCAGCGCCGGCCGCGGTGGCGGACGCAGACTGGCTGGCAACGCTCCGGCGATCGGCCGACGCCCTGCAATGGTCCGACGACATCGTCAGGCACGATTGGCGGCTGCAACGCCGGCCCGGCGTCGATGCCTGCCGCCTCCTCGATCCGCAGGATGAGGTCGTGCAGGAGGGATCCCGACAGGTTTGCGTGGAGGCCTTGGCCGCGCTCGAGCAGGCCGGGAAGGTTCCTCCGGTGACCGGCCCCACGGTGATCGTGCTGCACGGTCTGGGCGAAGGCCGCCGGTCGATGCGTCCGCTGGTCGATTTCCTCCGAAAAAACATCGACGCTACGGTGCTGTCGTTTGGGTATGCGAGCACGAGCACCGGCATCGACGACCACGGCCGGGCGCTTGCTGACGTGATCCAAGGGCTCCCTGCCGCCGACAGCATCAGCTTCGTCGGGCACAGCATGGGAAATCTGGTGGTGCGACGTTGGATGGGACTGGCCGCGGAGGATGACCTCGCCCGCGTCCGCAGGATGGTGATGCTCGGTCCACCGAACCAGGGATCCGAACTGGCCCAGATGGTCGCAAAGATCGGCGTGCTGGCGGCTCTATCGAACGGCGCCGCCCGCGAACTCGTCCTCGACTGGCAACGGATTTCGCAGGATCTTGCGGTGCCCCCCTGCCCCTTCGGCATCGTGGCTGGCGGCAAGGGAGACGACCGGGGCTACAGCAGCTTTCTCGCCGGCGATGACGACGCGGTGGTTCGCGTCGAAGAAACCCGTCTCCAAGGCGCCCGCGATTTCCTGCTCCTGCCTGTCCATCACGCGGCGATGATGAAACATCAGGGCGTGCAGCAGGCCACCGCCACCTTCCTGAAAACCGGCCAGTTTCAAGCGGCGGCTCCCCCTGCCGCCGCCTCCAAGTGAACCCACACGCACTCCGATGACCGACGACGCCTCCGCGAAAACCGCACCCGCCGCGGCAGCCTCTGCCATCCCCGCAGGCCGGGTGGCTGGCGTCGACTATGGCCGTAAGCGGATTGGCGTGGCGATCTGCGACTCCCATCGCATCCTCTCGAGCCCGCTCTGCGTACGGCAGACCACGGGCGACACCAAGGCGGATGCCGTCTTCTTCCGGAAACTCGTCGCCGACGAGGGCGTCGTCGGTTTCGTCGTCGGCCTGCCAATCCATGCCGACGGCAGCGACAGCCGGATGTCGGCCGAGGTCGAACGGTTCGGCGGCTGGCTCACGTCAGAAACGGGGCTGCCGGTCGTGTTTCACGACGAGCGTTACAGTTCCCGCGAGGCGACGGGGCTGCTGGCCGGCTCAGGTCTGTCGCGGGGACGAAAGAAGGAACGAACCGACGCCATCGCGGCGCAGGTTGTGCTCTCCTCGTGGCTCGACGTCCAGAAGCACGGCGGTGGCGACCTCCGCCCCGGCCCGCTTGATGCCTGAGGAAACGGCGAGGCTTCCATGACCGCAGATCACGACACCGCCCACGGCCATTCCTCTGCTCCATCGCCAGCTCGGCGACTGATCGTCGGCTGCGGCTATCTCGGAACCCGGGTGGCCCGCCGCTGGCTCGCCGCCGGTGACCAGGTCTTCGGCATCACTCGTAGCCAGTCCCGCGCCGAGGCGCTGGCGGCGATCGGAATCGTGCCGATCGTGCATGACGTCACCGTCGAACAAGGCCTCCACCACCCCGGGACGCTGGCGACACTCCCTCCACTCGATACGGTTTTCTGGGCCGTGGGATTTGATCGCACCAGCGGCGCCAGCCACCGCGACGTGCACGTCGCCGGTCTGGCCCGACTCCTCGCCGCCCTGCCGGGATCGCCGCGGGTGATCCTGTCGAGTTCCACCGGCGTCTGGGGCGATGAGCGTGGCGGCAACGTTTCCGAAGACACGCCCACAAACCCCAGCCGCGAGGCGGGCCGCGTGCTCGTCGAGGCGGAGGCCTTGCTTCGGTCGCACCCCAAGGGACCGGGCGTGGCCCTGCGGTTTGCGGGTCTCTACGGCCCGGATCGGCTCCCGCGACTCGATGATCTCAAGGCGGGTCGGCCGCTCGCGGCCGATCCCGACAGCTGGCTCAACCTGATCCATATCGACGACGCGGCGATGATCGTCTGCGCGGTCGCACGAGCGTCGGCACCGCAGCCGCTCTACGTGGTCTCAGACGGCCACCCCGTCCAGCGCCGCGACTGGTATGGCCATCTGGCGAGAGTCACCGGCAGCCCGTCACCGACGTGGGACCTCTCCCTGCCACGGACTCGCGGCGCTGACAAACGGGTCGACCCGTCCCTGCTCTTCCGCGATCTGGCCATCACACTGGCCCACCCAGACCCGCTCCGCGGCATCGAAACCGTGCTGCGTGGCTAGAGGGCATTCGACAAAGATCGGCCTGCGAAGCAGGCATGCGGAAGGGTGTGCTCCCCGAACACCGGAGCGAGCTTAGGGCGCCTCGGCGCCCAGGACACACCGTCGTCCAAGACGCACTCGCCGAGCCGTCCGCGAGCGCAGCGTGTCGGGGAGTACACCCGGCACACCACTCCAGTTGCTGTCGTGACTTCCTACTGCAACACCGGCACCGGTGCGGGGCGGGGCGACTCCACCGGTCGGCTCGTGCGGGCCAGACCGGCCGCTCCGCCCGCCAGTGAGTTCAGGTAGTCGGCCGTGACGTTCATCGCCTCGTTGAAGTAGAAGTCACGCTTCACGATCGGCCGCCGTTGGGCGTCCATCTCTTCTTCGAGTTTCTTCTCCTCATCCTCGGCCGCCTTGCCCTCGTTCCACTGCCGTTCGAATTCGGTTTCGACCAGCGAGATGGTCTTTTCACTCTTGCGCTTCTCGTACTGGGCGATGTCCTTCTGCACTTTGACGAAGTCCTCGCTCCCCGCAATGCGTCCAGTTGACCGCTCCCTGAGTGCCCGCAGCATGTCATCCGTCACACGACCGCTCCCCTGGAAGGTGGCGGCTGGCACCTTATCAAAGGCAATCGCGTGGTCGAGATCCGATTCGCCCACGGGCAGGTGGGTCGTGATGCTCGGCAGTTCGACGTCACTCTTCACACCCTCCAGTTGCGTACTGGCACCGAGCGGCCGGTAGAACTGCTGCATCGTGATTTTGATGGCGCCGAGCGACGGGGCGTTGGGCAGCCGCTGAAAGAGCTGCCGACCGAGATCGAGCAGGCTCTGGACCGTGCCCTTGCCGTGTGTCGCATTGTCACCGATCACGAGACCGCGACGGTAGTCCTGGATGGCCCCCGCCACGATCTCGCTGGCACTGGCGCTGAACTTGTTCGTGAGCACCACGAGCGGACCGTCCCACGACACGCCAGGGTCGACGTCGTCATACTGCTGCACCCGCTTGTCGGCATCCTTGATCTGCACCACGGGGCCGGTGTCGATAAACAGGCCCGTCAGTGAGATCGATTCCGGGAGCGAGCCGCCGCCGTTGTTCCGCAGATCGAGCACCACGCAGTCGATCCCCTTCTGCTTGAACTCCTCGATCAGGCGTTTGCAGTCACGGGTGCTGCTTTTGTAGTCGGCCTGTCCCTGACGGGCGCCGTCCATGTCCATGTAGAAGCTGGGCAGATTGATCACGCCGATCCGCCAAGGTGATCCGTCCGGCTTCTTGCCTTCCTCGATCACCTCACCCCGCGCCTCGGCATCCTTGAGCTCAATCTTGTCCCGCGTGATGTCGTAGACCTTGGGAACGGTCTCTCCGACGGGGATCACCTTGAGGCGAACGATCGTCCCCCGCTTGCCACGGATCAACTTCACGACCTCGTTGAGATTCATGTCGACGACATCGACCATCTCACCGGCCTGTCCCTGCCCCACGCCCACGACTCGGTCTTTCTTCTTGAGCCGTCCATCACGATCGGCGGCGCCACCCGGCGTGAGTTCCATGATGGTCGTGTAGCCGTCCTCGCCCTTGAGTTGGGCGCCGATGCCGTCGAGTTGCAACCGCATGGCGATGGCGAAGTTTTCCTGCGTGCCAGGCGACATGAAGCTTGTGTGCGGGTCGAGGCTGCTGGTGAGCGCCGTGAGATACGTCTCGAGCAGTTCGTCGGCAGTCATCTGGTGCATCCGCTTGGCAAAGCTCTTGTACCGGCGGAGCAGTTTGTCCTTCGACTCCTCGGGCGAGATCTTTTCCATCTTTTGCACGAGCAGGTCGTACTTGATCCGCTTCCGCCAGTTATCCTCAGCTTCGGCTTCGCTCTTGGCCCAGGTCGCCACCTCACGGTCGATGACGATCGACTCGTCTTTGGCGAAATCCTGCGGACCATTGACCATTTTTTCGATCATTGGGAGCCTGGCGTCGACCCGCTCGAGAAAGCGGTTGAAGACCTCATAGGCAAAGCTCACGTCGCCCCGCTTCACCAACTCGTCGAGCGAGTCCCGCTTCTGGAGGAAGCCGTCGATGTCGCTCTGCAGAAAGTGCAGCTTCCAAGGATCGAGCCCCTCCAGAAAGATCGTGAACCACCGTTTTGCGATGTCATCGTCGATCGGGTGCCGCAGGAAGTGCTCTCGCTCAAGGTAGCTGCGGACGGCCAGCGTGATTTGGCGGTCATTGGGCCCGGGCTTACCACCTGCCGCGGGGGCGGCGGTGGCGGCCGCAGCGGGCTGCTGCGCGACGGCTGTAGGGGGCTGCTCACCACGGCTCGGTACAACGAGAGCCCCAAGGAACGCCAGGCCGAGCACGGTCGCGAGCACAGCCGGCATCTGCCGGCTGGCGAGGGGGGGACGATTGCCGC
>CANETO010000062.1 GCA_947440895.1 Planctomycetaceae bacterium
CGCTGCCTGTGCAGCCGCCAACGAGAAACCGGACGGTGCCTTGGCATCCGCCCGCGAGCCACTCCAGACGCTCGAGGCTGCCCAACTGCTGCGAGTCGTCATGTCCCGTCCTCCAGGGCTGCCGGTGGCATCGGCGTGGTGCAGCCCGCCCAGTGGGCCGGCTGACACCACCGCGATCCATGACGGCGGCACCGGCTCGGCCGCCGCGGCAAGCTCCCTGGCGAAGTGCGCCGCGATCGCCGTCCTCCGCAGCTTCAGCGACTCGGTCGCCTCGCCGTGCGCGGCATCGAATGCCCGGCCGATGAGCACAGCCCGCCGCACGCGAAAGCCCCGGGGGAGTTGCCGCTGGCGACGCGCGAGTCGCCGCCCCAACCAGCGGACTACCCGGGGGTGCCGCAGGGCGGCCTGACGGCTCAGGACCCTGACGCCCATCCGCCGCAGCGCCGCTCTCAGCAGGGCCGGTTCGGGTACGACGAGCGCCACCGGCGCCGTGAGCCCGTCACCCACCACGCAGACCTGTGCCACGACGGGGTCCTCGGCGAGCGCTGCTTCCACCTCGGCGGGAGGCACCTTCGTTCCCCCCGACAGCACGAGCGTGTCGACGATTCGGCCCGTGATCCGTACGTGGCCGTCGGCATCGATCGCAGCCAGGTCGCCGGTCTCGAGCCATTCGGGCTCGAGACGTTCGGCGTGGACATGCTGCTTGTCCGGCCGGTGCGGCAGCATCTGGCCGGGGTGCCCCGCAGGTTCGTCGCCAATCACGCCCAGCGCGCGTCCGGGCGTCCGTACGAGCAACTGCCCGAGCGTGGCGGGGCGGGTGTCGAGCTTCAGTTCGACACCATCGAGCGGCGGTCCCACGGTGCCGAGCCGCACGATCCGGGGATTGGCGATCGTGACCACCGGTCCGGCCTCGGCGAGACCGTACCCTTGCACCAATGGCAGGCCGCGTGAGGAAAACGCCACTGCCGTCCGCTCCCGCAGTGCGGCACCGCCCGATACGCACACTCGCACTCGGCCCCCAAACGCTGCGGGCAGGTCAGGAATGTGCCCGGACTCCGTGGCGCGTTCCAGCCGCTCAAAGAAAGCGGGCACGCCGAGCACGACAGTCGGAGGCAGCACCCGACAGGCATCGAGCACCCGGCGGCGATCGGTGACGACATTCAGGCAGCCGCCCCGCACCAGTGCCGTGACAAGGTCGCCCGTGCGAGCCAGCGAGTGGCTCAGTGGCAGCCACGAGAGCCGCACGTCATCGGGCTCGTCGAGGAAGACGTTGGTGGCCGCGACTGCGTTGGCGACCACCGCCCGCTGGGAGTGCAGCACGCCCTTCGGCCGGCCGGTCGTGCCGGAGGAGAGCAGGATCGTGCTGCACGCGTCGGGGTCGCATTCCGCGACGCAGCGGGCGACGTCATCACGAAGCACCGCGGGATCGGCGTGCCGCCTCTGCCAGCAGGCGGACTTCAGCACGCCAGCATCCCCCGCACCGTGTGAGAAGCGGTGGTGAGGCGATCGGTGGCCAGTCCGCAGATCGATGACGATCGGGATGTCGACTCCAACGCTTTCTCGCCGGCAACAGCCACTCCATACGATGCCCTGTGGTGCAAGCCAGGCCAGTTGCGCCGCGTGCTCCGCGGCAGTCGCATCGGCGTGCAGTGGCACGTGCACGACACCCGCCAACTGACACGCCAGATCGACGACGATCCAGTCGGGCGAGTGTGAGCCCAGGTGCGCGAGCCGATGGCCACGGGGAAGGCCCAGCGTGTCGAATTGGCTGGCGAGTTCGACGGCGGCGGCGATCAGCTCCCCCCAGGTCCACGTCCGGCCTTGATCCAGAGCATCGCAGACCGCAGGCCTGTCATACGACGCGTCGAGCCGCGCATGCATGAGCGCCACCATCGACGCGGCAGCAGGGACGGGAACTGCGTCCGGCCTTTCGCCTCCGGGAGTCGCTCGCGGACGTGCACTGGAACTGGACATGGCTGCGGTGGGCATGAGGGGACGTCAGTCGATCCTTTCGAAGAGCACGGCGATGCCCTGACCGAGGCCGATGCACATGGTCGCCAGGCCCACCTTCGCGCCGGTGTCGCGCATCGTGTGGAGCAGCGTGGTCGCGATCCGGGCGCCGCTGGCACCCAGCGGATGGCCGATGGCAAGCGACCCGCCGCGGACGTTGACCCGCTCCGGGTCGAGAGCGAGGGCTTCGATGCAGTGGATCGCCTGCGACGCAAAGGCTTCGTTGAGTTCGACGAGGTCGATGTCGCGGATCGCGATACCGGTGCGTTCCAAGAGCTTGCGTGTGGCGGCCACCGGACCGGTGCCCATCATCGCCGGCGGCACGCCTACCACGGCGGTGCCGATGATCCGAGCGAGTGGCTCGAGCCCCTGCCGCCGCGCCTCCGCGAGCGACATGACGATGAGCGCGGCGGCGCCATCGCTGAGCGGGGCGCTCGTGGCCGCAGTGATCGTGCCGATTTTTGGCAGAAATGCCGGCTCAAGTGCCGCCAGCTGCTCGGGGGTGGTGTCGCGGCGGACCGACTGGTCGTCGACCACTTCCATCACGCCCCCGGCCTCGTCGTGTCCGATCACGGGCACCACTTCGTCCTCGAACAAGCCGGCGTCCGCAGCCCGCACCGCCTTCGCATGGCTTTCGAGGGCGTAGGCCTCCTGTCGCCGTCGCGAGATGCCATGCGTGGCCGCGAGGTGTTCCGCCGTCAGGCCCATCGAGAGCATGCCCCGGCTCGATCGGACGAAGATCCGCGGATGGACATCGATGGCCGAATCCATCGGCAGGTGCTGCATGTGCTCGACACCCCCGACCACCTGCACGTTCACCGCCTCGGCCGTGATCGCATGGCACGCCTGCGCCAGAGCCTGGAGCGACGATCCACAGAGCCGGTTGACCGTGGTGCCCGCCACGGAGAAGGGAAGGCCGGCCAGCAACGCCACGCATCGCGCCACATTGCCGCCCAATTCGCCCCGCTGTTGGGTCGCGCCCAGCACCACGTCGTCGATCGTGTTGGGCTCCACGCCGCTGCGTGCCACCACTGCCTGCACGACCGCCGCGGCCAGTTCGTCGCCACGCACCCTGCGGAAGACGCCACGGTCGGCATGGGCCCTCCCGATCGCAGTGCGGCAGCAGGCAACAACGACGGGCGTTGTGGCGGGGTCGGTGGCTGGTGATGGAGGCATGGTGTTGCTGGTGGTGTCGTGCCGTGAAAACTCAGGCGGTGAAAGGCTCACCCGCGGCGGCCATGGCCCGCAGCCGGAGGGTGGGGTGCATGCGGATGCCGAGATCGGAGAGCGGCTCGAGACGGTGGACCACCTCCGCCGCGCCCAGCGTGTTGCCCCAGGCCAGCAGCCCGCCCCGGAAGGCCGGGAAACCGAGGGCGTGGATCACCGCCAGGTCGATGTCGCGACCGTCGCGGACGATCCCCTCGTCGAGCACGCGGAGCGCCTCGAGCAGCATCGGCAGCAGCAGCCTGTCGCAGATGATCGCGTCGGTGGTCTCTCGCGCGGGCAGCGCATAGGGGCGGACGAGTTTGGCCACGCCTGCATCAGGGCGTTCGATTCGGGAGCGTTGCCCACCCGTGCCATACTGATAGAACCCGGCGCCGGTCTTGCGGCCAAGCCGCCCCGATTTCACAAGTGCCGGAATCAGGGGCGATGCCTCGATGCGATCGCCGTAGGCGGCGCTCAGCACGAGCCCGGCATAGAAGGCCGTGTCGAGGCCGATCATGTCGTAGAGTTCGAGCGGCCCCATCGGCATCCCAAATGAGCGGGCCACCCGGTCGATTCGCTGTGGTTCGATCCCCTCGCGGAGCATCTCCACCGACTCGTGGAGGTAGGGCATCAGCACGCGGTTGACGAGAAAGCCGGGGCTGTCTCGCACGACGATCGGGCACTTGCCCAGACGTTTGACATGGGCCACGGCGGTGGCGACGGTCGCATCGCTCGTGGCCGGTCCGCGGATCACCTCCACCAGCGTCATGCGGCGGACCGGATTAAAAAAGTGGATGCCGCAGAACCGCGTCGGGTCGCGGAGAGGCTCCGCGAGGTGTGCGATCGGATTGGTCGAGGTGTTGGTGGCGATCACCGTTCCGGGGCCCACCGTCCGTTCGATCTCGACCAGTACCTTCCGCTTGATGTCGGCACGTTCGAGCACGCTTTCGATGACGAGATCGCACTCGGCGATCGCCGCCATCCGGGTGGCGGTGTGGAGCCTGCCCGACAGGGCGATCGCCCGGGCGGGATCGGTCCGTTTGGTGCCGCGATCCCAGGCGGCCTCGTCGAGGATGCCGGCGACACAGGTCGCCAGGGTGTCGGCCTGCACGTCGACGAGCGTCACCGCGAAGCCCGCCCGCAGATGGCTGGCCGCGATCCCCGCACCCATGATGCCGGCACCAATGACAGCCGGACGGTCTCGCGCTGGCGGATCAAAAGCCGCAGTCCGGGGTGTCGGTTGGCCGCCAGGGCCAGCGGTGGTCGAGCGATCATCGCAGACCTGAAGGTCGAGTCCGGTGTCGCGGCGGTTGCGTTCGCCGAGCCGAAACACCCGAATGAGTTGCCGGGACACGTCAGACTTTGCCAGGGTGGCGAAGGTAGCGGCTTCGATGCGTGCCGCCTCATCGGCAGGTATGGCGGCACCGGCGAGGATCGTCTCCAGAATCGCCAGTGGCGCCGGATATTGGCCGCCGCTGCGGCCGAGAATCACGGCGGCCGACATCGCCTCGAGAAAGTCTCGCTCCTCAGCGACGAGCGTCACCGGCCCGGCCTGCTGCCGCCGTCGATCCAGGTGGCTCTGTCGAGCCGACGCGATCTCGGCCAGTCGACAGGCCGACGTCAGGGCCTGATCAGGCGGGACGCAGGCGTCGACCAATCCCAGTCGAGCAGCAGTGCGCCCGTCGACGGTTTCACCCGCGGCTGCCAGTTCCACCGCGGCGCCGGGGCCAATCAGCCGGGCGAGCCGCACCGTGCCGCCCCAGCCAGGGAGCAGGCCGAGCTTCACCTCGGGGAATCCGAGTTGGGTATGGCCGGCGTCGGTGGCAACCCGCAGATCGCAGGCGAGGGCGAGTTCGAGGCCGCCGCCGAGGCAGAGGCCATCGATGATCGCGACGCTCGGCCAGGCCCGGGAGGAGAGCCTCGCAAAGATTCCGCGGCCGGCACCGCACAGTCCCTCGATCTCGGCCGGGCTCAGGTCGTGCAGTCGCTCGAGGCGGGCCATGTCGGCGCCGGCAAAAAACGAGCCCTCCCGGGTGGAACGGATCACGACTGCCGCCGGTGCTGGCCCGGCTTCCAGGCTGTCGAGCACTGCCGCCAGTTCGCTCACGGCCTGGGACGTGAGCACGTTCTGGGCATGGTCAGGGACGAAAAAAGACACGATCTCGACGCCATTGTCCCTCCGCTCGACCGTGAGGGTGCGATAGGGGCGGGCTGCTTCCGGTGGCTGCATCGGCATGGCTATGGTCCCGCCAGGGCCGGGAGGCAATGGTTTTCGCTTGCTCGAAACCCGAAAACCGTTAGTGTATCGGGCGATCCGCGGCGGTGTTCAATCCACCGTATCAATCCACCCCGTTTGGGAGCTACGGCTGTCCATGGAAACCTCTTCGAACTCCCGACCCTCGTTCGCCATGCTCTGCGGGGTTTGGTTCGTTCTCGTGGCCGTGTCGGTGGTAGGTCGGCTCTGGCAGCCGGCCTACGGCGTCACTCCCCTGGCTGGGGCTGCCCTCGCCGCCGGGGCGGCTTTCCCCAGCCCCCTCGTGGCTGTGACAGTGCCGCTGGCGGCCCTGACCATCAGCAACCTTGTTCTGCCGAGCTACGACAGCCTCGTCATGGCGGCCGTCGTCTACGCGGCTTTTGCCTGGCCGGTGCTGTTGGGTGGTATGGTGCGAAATGGCCGGTTGCTCACCATCATGGGGGGCGCGTTGGCCAGTTCGCTGGTATTTTTCGTGACGACCAATTTTGCCTACTGGTGCCTGAGCAACGACTACCCCCACACGCTGCCAGGACTCCTCGCCTGCTTCGCCGCAGGGCTGCCGTTTTACCGGTGGATGCCGGTCGGCGACCTGGTCTGGAGCCTGGCGTTCATGGGCGGTCTGGCTGCGGTTGGCCGCATGGCGACGACGACGCAGCCGAATTCTTCGCATCCTGCGAATGCTGCTTGACTGGGATCGGGGTCGGTTGAGAATGCATTCGCGGAACACGGTGGAGAGAGATCGTGTTCCGTACCGCTGCGGGAATGGCGGAATTGGCAGACGCGCCAGGTTGAGGGCCTGGTGGTAGTAATACCGTGCAGGTTCAAGTCCTGTTTCCCGCATTTCTTTCTCTGTAATGAAGTAAGTCAAGGGACCGAGCGACCGAGGGACCGATGAGTGCAACGCCAGAGCCTTCCCAGAGTCAACCGGAAGGGCCTTCGGATCCAGCAGCCGAATCCCAGCACGAGGATGCCGGGTCTCAGCCCCGGCGGATCCCCATCGGTACGCAGCGTCCTGGGGTGAAAGCCCCGACGCTGGCACCGCGATATCAGTATGTCGGGGCCACGCCGGCGAATCCTGGTGCCGACGTCGTTCCGGCAGTCCAGCCGTCTGCAGCAGCTGCGGTTACTCCTCCGGCGGCTGATCCTCCTCCGGCGGCTGATCCTCCTCCGGCGGCTGATCAGGCCGGCGGAGATCAGTCTAGGCCCCTGCCTACAGTGGCAGCAGCGGTGCCGGCGGCTGCCGCTCCTTCGGCGCCCCCGCGTTCTGAAGGGCCGCGACGCGAGGGACGCCGCGACAAGCGGGGCGGCGGATCTGAGAAGTCTCTTTTTCAGAGTGTGGTTCAGCAGAAGCGGGTCGCCGTGCCCAACCTGCGGGCCGCGCTCGACGACGATCTGGAAGAGGATTTCGAGGCGGCGCTGGCCGGTGTGGCCCTCGATGACCTGATCACCGCTTCCACGCCGGCGCGGGCTGACGCGCCGATTGAGCCGGGCACACGACTGACGGGCACGGTGCTGTCGATCGGTGCCGACACGGCGTTCATCGATCTCGGAGAGCGGCGTCAGGGTGCCCTGAAACTTGCCGGACTCGATCTTGAACTCGTCCCGTCTGTCGGAGACGTCTTGCAGCTGAGCGCAGGCCTCCGCAACGAGGATGACGGTCTCTACGACGTTGCCTTTGCGAACCGTGCGGTGGCCGTCGAGGACTGGTCCCAACTCCAGGCCGGCATGATCGTGGAAGCCCGCGTGACGGCGGCCAATAAGGGCGGCCTGGAGTGCGAGGTGGCCGGGCTGCGCGGCTTCATGCCAGCAAGCCTCGTGAGCACCTGGCGGGTAGAAAATCTTGAGGAGATGGTCGGCCAGACGCTCGACAGCCTGGTCACCGACATCGTGCCGGCCGCTCGCAGGCTGGTGCTTTCGCGCCGAGCGGTGATCGAGAAGCAGGCTGCCGAGGCAAAGACAAAGCTTCTGGAGACCCTGGAAGTCGGCACGACGCTCGACGGTATTGTGCGGTCGGTCCGCGACTTCGGGGCCTTTGTCGACATCGGCGAAGGGGTCGAAGGCCTCGTCCACGTCAGCCAACTCTCCTGGGACCGGGTGGCGAATCCCGCTGACGTCTTGCAGGCTGGCCAGCGGGTGCGGGTGGTCGTCAAGAAGATCGACCACGACACCGGTAAGATCGGCCTCTCGGCCCGTGATCTCGTGGAGAGCCCCTGGCAGCGAGCCGGCGAGAAATACCACGTCGGCGGTACCGTCCGCGGCGTGGTGAGCCGGATCGCCCAGTTTGGCGCGTTCGTGAAACTCGAGCCGGGTATCGAGGGGCTCGTGCACGTATCGGAACTCGCGAACCGGCATGTGCGGAGCGTGGGCGACGTCGTGAAGGAGGGGGAACCGGTCGAGTGCCGCGTGCTCGCCATCGATCCCGAAGAACAGCGGATGTCGCTTTCCATCAAGGCTCTGGTGGCACCGTCGGCTGCGGTCGATGTCGATGATGAAGCCGGGGAGAGTGCGCCAGTCGAAGAGACGCCGCCCCCAGTCGTGAAGAAGCACTCAGGCGTGCTCAAGGGTGGCACGGGCCGTGTCGGCGGCAAGTCCGCCGGTGAGAAGTTCGGCCTCAAGTGGTAGTGGGTGTCGCGCCGGGGCTGCCCATGCCCTGTCGCCGGACGTTCGCTCCGGCATCCTGCCTTCGCTCACTCGATGCTGACTGCGCTTCGGCATCCTGCCTACGCTAGTCAGCAACGCCGGCTCTCAGGGCATGGGCAGCCCCTCGGAGAGAGTGAGGCTACCGCGGTTCGATCTTCTTCTTCCCCATCCACGGCACGAGCGCGTCGGGAACGACAATCGAGCCGTCGGAGCACTGGTAGTTCTCCAGGATGGCGATGATCGCCCGGCTAATGGCGATCGCCGTGCCGTTGAGCGTGTGGACGTAGGAGGTGCCCTTCTCGCCCGGCTTGCGGTATCGCACGGCCAGCCGCCGAGCCTGGTAGTCAGTGCAGTTGGAAGTGCTTGTCACCTCACCCCATTCTCCCTTTTCGCCGCGGCCGGGCATCCAGGCCTC
>CANETO010000063.1 GCA_947440895.1 Planctomycetaceae bacterium
CCTCGGCTTTATGCAGGCCAGCCCCAGCGGAAAGCTGGCCTGGGCCGGTTACGACGTCCTGACACTCGACAGCACGAATGAACAGGCGATTGCCATCCGCGCCGAGATCAATGCGCTGCGGGCGGCCGGCGGTGATGTGATGGTGTCTCTGGGCGGTGCCGCAGGGCTGAGCCTGGCCCAGTCGTACGCCCAGCGAGGTCTGGGCAGCCAGGCGCTGGCGACCGCCTATGGCGACTTGGTGGACACGCTGAAACTCACCAAGCTCGACTTTGACATCGAGGGCGCCGCCGTTGCCGAACCACAGACGCTCAAGCTCCAGATGGATGCCATCGCGTTTTTGCAGAAGAGCCATCCGGGCCTCGGGGTCTGGTTCACGCTGCCGGTGCTGCCGCAGGGGCTCACGCAGGATGGCGTGAACGTCGTGAGGGCCGCCCTGGTAGCTGGCGTAAAGGTCGACGGCGTCAACGTGATGGCAATGGACTACGGCGACAGCGCCGCTCCGCCCCAGCTCAAATCGATGGGCGAGTATGCCATCGACGCCGCCAATGCCACCTTCGCGCAGATGACCACGCTGTTCACGAGCCAGGGGCAGACGTTCGGCTGGAACCAGTTGGGCGTGACGCCGATGCTCGGCGTCAACGACGTCACCAGCGAGGTCTTCACTCTGCAGGATGCCGATCGCCTCGAAACCTTCGCCCGCGCCAAGGGGCTGGGAATGCTCTCCATGTGGTCGCTCAACCGTGACAATCCGGGACCTACTGGGCAGCTGTCCAACTTCCACACGGGAATTCCGGCGATGTCCGCCGGTGGATTCAGCCTTGCCTGGGGCGACTACGGCAGCGATCCGGCCATCACCGGAGCGGTCGCTCCAGTCGCTCCCGTCACTCCGGTGGCCACGCTCCCAGGCATCACGATCAGCAATGTCTCCGTCACCGAAGGCAACCCGCAGACTGGCTTGGCAAACGGCTATCTCCATACGTCAGGCAGCCAGATTCTCGACGCCAACAACAACGCGGTGCGGATCGCCGGCGTGAATTGGTTCGGCTTTGAGACCAGCAACTTCTCGCCGCACGGTCTCTGGTCCCGCGGCTACAAGGAGATGATGGATCAGATGAAGTCGCTCGGCTTCAACACGATCCGCCTGCCCTACTGCGATCAGCTCTTCGACGCCGGGAGCACGCCCAACAGCATCGACTACTCGAAGAATGCCGACCTGCAAGGGCAGAGCGGCCTGCAGATCATGGACAAGATCGTGGCCTACGCGAGCCAGATCGGTCTCAAGATCTTCCTTGATCACCACCGCTCGGAGGCAGGCAACAGCGCCAATGCCTCCGGCCTCTGGTACACGGCCGCGTACCCTGAGAGTAAGTGGATCAGCAACCTCACGATGCTGGCCACCCGCTATGCGGGCAACTCGACCGTCATCGGCATCGATCTCCACAATGAGCCGCACGGGCCGGCCACGTGGGGCGACGGCGGCGTCAACGACTGGCGGCTGGCCGCGGAGCGGGGTGGCAACGCCGTTCTCGCCGCCAATCCCAACCTGCTCGTGATCGTGGAGGGAATCGAGACCGCCTCTTCGGGCAGCTACTGGTGGGGCGGCAATCTGTCGAATGCCGGCACGGCACCCGTCCGGCTGAATACGGCCGGCCGGCTCGTCTATTCGGCCCACGACTACCCGGCCAGCGTCTTCCAACAGAAATACTTCAGCGACCCCAACTACCCCAACAACCTGCCGGCCGTCTGGGACAAAAACTGGGGCTATCTCTTCCGCACCGGCACCGCGCCGGTCCTCCTGGGTGAATTCGGCAGCACTCTGGCCACCGCCAGCGATCAGGCCTGGTATGCCAAGATGGTCACCTATCTCAAGGGGGATCTGGACGGCAACGGCACGAACGACCTAACGGCTGGCCAGCAGGGGATCAGCTGGACCTACTGGTCATGGAATCCTAATTCCGGCGACACCGGCGGCATCCTCGCCGACGACTGGAAGACGGTGAACACGGCCAAGGTCGATCCGCTCAAGGGAGTGCAGTTCCAGTTCCCGGCCGTGTCGGGGACGGGAAGTGCCGTGACGACCACACCGCTCACGTTCACCGTCTCGCTCTCGGCAGCGAGCACCCAGTCGGTGACGGTGCAATATGCCACAGCCAATGGCACCGCCCTCGCTGGCAGCGACTACGCCGCCGCCACCGGGACGCTGACGTTCGCCCCCGGCGAGACGCAGAAACTGGTGACGGTGCTCGTCACCCGCGATACGACAGCAGAAGCGAACGAGGCGTTTTCCGTGGCCTTGAGCAGTCCGACCAACGCCACGCTCACGAAGTCGGCGGCAACCGGCACGATCGTGGACGATGACACCGTCGCGCCTACACCAACCCCGACGCCGCCAACCCCGACGCCACCCGCTCCCACGCCCGCCCCACTCCCCACGCTGAGCATTGCTTCGAGCCGCATCAACGAGGGCAACACCGGCACAGCAGCGATGCAGTTCACGGTGACACTCTCGGCGGCCTCCACGCAGACGGTGTCTGTGCCGTATGCAACGGCCGATGGCACGGCCACCGCTGGCAGCGACTACACCGCAGCCAGCGGCACGCTCACGTTCGCAGCCGGCGAACTGACGAAGACGATCACCGTCGGTATCACCGGCGATACGACAGTGGAATCGGACGAAACGCTGATCGTGAGGCTCGGCACGGCGCTGGCGGCGACGATCCTCGCTGGCACCGGTACGGGCACGATCGTCAACGACGATGCCGTGAATGCCGGCACCTACAACTACGCCGACGTGCTGCAGAAATCACTGCTGTTCTACGACGCCCAGCGCTCCGGCGACCTGCCCACCAATTTCCCGCTGAATTGGCGAGGTGATTCGGCCCTGACCGACGGGGCGGATGTGGGCGTCGATCTCAGTGGCGGCTATTACGACGCCGGCGACCACGTGAAGTTTGCCCTGCCGATGGCGTCCTCGATGACGCTGCTCGGCCTCGGCGTCGTGCAATACCGCGATGCCTACGTCACCAGCGGCCTGCTCCCCCAGATGCTCGAGGCACTGAAGTGGGGTACCGACTGGCTGATCAAGGCCCACCCGACTGCCAACACGTTCTACGCGCAGGTCGGTAACGGCAGTGCCGACCACGCCTTCTGGGGCGCACCCGAAGTGATGAACATGGCTCGTCCGGCCTACAAGCTCGATGCCACGAAACCTGGCTCCGACGCCGCCGGCGAGGCGGCAGCAGCTCTGGCCGCTGCTTCGATCGTGTTTCGGCCGACCGATGCAGCCTATGCCGATCTGCTCCTGAAGCATGCCCGCGAACTCTACACGTTTGCCGACACCTATCGCGGCAAATATTCCGACAGCATTCCCGACGCCGCTGCCTTCTACAACTCGTTCAGCGGCTACAACGACGAACTGGCCTGGGGGGCGACCTGGCTCTACAAGGCCACTGGCGACCAGTCCTATCTCGCCAAGGCAGAATCGGTCTACGCCGCCAGCCTCGCCGGCCAGCAAATGAAGTGGACGCAGTCGTGGGACGACAAGACCTATGGCACGGCAGTGCTCCTGGCCCAGGCGACGGGCAAGCAGGTCTACAAGGCAGACGCCGAGCGGTGGCTCGACTACTGGACGGTCGGCAATTCCAGCGGCCGGATCACCTACACGCCCGGCGGACTGGCCTTCCTCGACACGTGGGGATCGCTGCGGTACTCGGCCGACACGTCGTTCCTGGCACTGATCTATAGCGACACCGTGGGCGACAAGGGTGGCCGCTACCACGACTTCGCGGTCCGGCAGATCAACTACATGCTCGGGGACAATCCCAGCGGACGCAGCTACGTGGTCGGCTTCGGCAACAATCCTCCGCTGAATCCGCACCATCGCGCGGCCAGCGGCGTGTATGACGGCAACGTCAATGCGGCCTTCAACAACCGGCACACGCTCTATGGAGCGCTTGTCGGCGGACCGCAATCGGCCAGCGACAGCGACTACACGGACGTCCGAAACAACTACATCGGCAACGAGGTGGCACTCGACTACAACGCCGCCTTCCAGGGTGCGGTGGCCAGGCTCTACACGGAATTCGGCGGCAAGGTGGTGGCCACAATGCCGCCGGCGGAAACCCCGACAAACGAGTTCTTCGTGCAGGCGGCGGTCAACACCGCGGGGAGCGGCTACACCGAGATTCGGGCGCTTCTCAACAACCAGTCGGCCTGGCCGGCACGCATGTCGTCGAACCTGTCGTTCCGCTACTTCATCGATATCTCGGAAGTGAAGGCAGCGGGCTACACGGCCGCCGACGTGCAGGTGACGAGCAACTACACGCAGGGGGGCACTGTCAGCGGTCTGCAGGCCTGGGATGCTGCCAAGGGAATCTACGCGGTGACGGTCGACTTCTCGGGCACGCCGATTGGCCCCGGCACCGGCAGTTCCTTCTGGAAGGAGGCCCAGTTCCGCGTGGGCTTGAGAAGCGGCCTGCCGGCATCGGCGTGGAGCGCCCTCAACGACTGGTCGTATCAGGGAATCGGGACCGACCGCACGGCACCGGTGAAGACAACGGTCATGCCTGTGTATGAATCGGGCAAGATTCTCTTCGGCCAGATCCCGACAGGCACAGTAACCCCGACGACGCCGACGACGCCGACGACGCCGACGACGCCCACGACGCCCACGACTCCGACCCCCACGCCAACTCCGACGCCCGCCGGCAAAGTGGTCACCACCTACACGCAGACGAGCGGGTGGGGGACCGGGTTCAACGGCGACATGAAGATCAAGAACACCGGTACGACGGCGATCAACGGCTGGACGATGGAGTTCGACATGAAGGCGAACATCGTCAACATCTGGAACGCGGTGATCGTCAGTCACGTCGGCACCCGCTACGTGATTACAAACGCCGCCTGGAACGGCACCATCGCCGCCGGCGCGGAAATCTCCTTCGGCTTCCAGGCTGACGGGGTCGACGGCGAACTGCCGTCGAACAAGAAGATCAACGGTGTCGCCGTGTAGGCTCCGGGACGGGATGCGAAGCAGCGTGAGGGCATCGTGGGGGCACGTATTGACTACCGGAAGCATCCGATAGTTGACACGTGCCCCTCACGAGTTGGCCACGGTTCGGGGCTGCCCATGCCCCGTCGCCGGACGTTCGCTCCCGGCATCCTGCCTTCGCTCACTCGATGCTGACTACGCTCCGGCATCCTGCCTGCGCTTGTCAGCAACGCCGGCTCTCGGGACATGGGCAGCCCCTCACGGATGATTCCGAGCGCATGGAATCCAGATGCTGAGGAGCCGGTCGGAGGCACGCGCAGGAGTCCGGTGAATTCTGCGACTCACGAGCGATGTACGATTCGTCCGAGGGCCTCCCGTAGCAGAATCCGCCGGCGACGAGCATGCCGCAGCCGGCGAACCATTACGGCCTTTCAGCACTCAGCTTCAGCCACTTTGAACCGACGAGCGGCAGGCCAGCGATCGGGCGCGGGATACGTTGGCAACTGCCTCCTCGACCGAGTCGGCCAGCGCCGTGAGGTGCCCCATCTTGCGGCCTGGCCGCGGCTCGCTCTTGCCGTAGAGGACGAGGCTCACGCCAGGCATGGCGAGTGCGGCAGCCCAGTCGGGCTCGCCGTTTGCCCAGCAGTCGCCGAGCAGGTTGGCCATCGCCGCCGGCGCGAGCTGCGTGGTCGAGCCGAGGGGCAGGCCGCAGATCGCCCGCACCTGCTGCTCAAACTGCGAGGTCTGGCAGGCGGCCATCGTGAGGTGACCGGAGTTGTGCGGCCGCGGGGCGATCTCGTTGACGAGCACCCGGCCGTCCCGCGTCACGAAAAATTCCACGCAGGCCACTCCCACGACTTCGAGCCTGTCGAGTACCGCCGCGGCCATCTGGCGGGCCGTTGTCATCACGGCATCGGACAGCCCCGTCGGCGTGGAGGAGATGTCGAGAATGTGGTGGCTGTGGAGATTCCGGGTCGGGGCAAACACCGCCGTAGCGCCATCGAGCCCCCGCGCCGCCACGACGGAGATCTCGCACTGGAAGTCGATCCACGCTTCTAATATCAGCACGCATTGCTCTTCACCGCTCGGCAGCACGCCGCCCGGCAGTACAACTTTCTCCTCGCCGCTCGGCAGCACGCCGCCCCCCATACCGCCTGCCAGCAACTCCCAGGCGGCATCGATCTCCTGCGGGCTGGCACCGGCGTCGAGCTTTCGCTGCCCCTTGCCGTCATAACCGAAGGCCGCGGTCTTGAGCACCGCCGGCAGGCCCAAGGCTGCCACGGCTGCATGGAGATCCTCCCGCGATCGCACGATGCGGTGCGGCGCACACGCAAATCCCTCGCGAACAAGAAACGCCTTCTCGCGGCCCCGGTCCTGCGTGGTGAACAACACCTCCGGGGCCGGACGCACCGGCACGACACCGGCGAGGGCCTTGAGCGGCTCTGCCGACACATTCTCAAACTCGAATGTCAGCACGTCGAGGCCCCGTGCCATGGCGACGAGCGCCGCAGGATCGTCGTACGAACCGACATGCACCCGGTCGCAGTGGTATGCCGCCGGGCAGTCGGCCACATCGGAAAACACCTCGACGCGATAGCCCATCCGCTTGGCAGCCATGGCAAACATCGCGCCCAACTGCCCACCGCCCATGACCCCGAGCGTGCCGCCGGGCAGGATCACTTTTCGCTCTGCCGATCCGACCATTGTGAGCCTTCCGTTTCCAGCCGCTCGCTCAGGACACGGTCGGTCTGCGCGGTGCGATAGGCGATTAGTTTTTCCCGAAGGGCGGGATCCTCAAGCGACAGAATGGCAATCGCCAAGAGCGCCGCGTTGGCGGCACCGGCAGGTCCGATCGCCAGCGTGCCGACGGGAATGCCGGCCGGCATCTGCACGATCGAGAGGAGCGAGTCGACGCCCCGCAGCATCGAAGACTCAACCGGCACGCCCAGCACCGGCAGATGCGTCTGGGCAGCGAGCATGCCGGGGAGATGGGCGGCACCACCCGCCCCAGCGATGATGACCTTCAGGCCACGATCGGCGGCGGCCTGGGCGTAGGAGGCGAGTTTGGCGGGCGTACGGTGAGCCGAGACGATGTCGCACTCGTGAGGAATTCCGAACTGCCCGAGCATCTCCGCCGCCCGCTGCAAGGTGGCCCAGTCGGACCGGCTCCCCATCACGATGCCCACACGGGGCGGACCATCCGGATGCAGGAAGCCCGCGTTTGCCGCCGATCGGGTGGGCTCGTGGCTCTCGGCCATGGGACGGGCTCCGTCGAGGAAGGCGGGCTGGGATCCGCGGGGTGGAATGTGTCAAATCGGAATCCAGCATCTTGATCTGACCCCCTTTTCCTTGCAACCTCTGCTCATGGCCCGCCCACTTCCCGAGATTCTGCCCGTTCCCTGGCCCGCCGATCAGCCGGCGCCACCGGCTCGCACCGACGAGGCGGTCGTGCGGGCGGCGCAGCTGCTTGCCGACGGTGGCCTGGTGGCCATTCCCACAGAAACGGTCTACGGACTGGCGGCGAACGCACTCGATGCCGATGCCATCGACCGCATCTTCGCCGCCAAGGGCAGGCCCGCCGGCAATCCGCTGATCGTGCATGTGGCCGACATCGCCATGGCACGGGCGCTCACCCCGAACTGGCCGACGGCCGCGGAGCGGATCACGTCATGCCTCTGGCCGGGGCCGGTGACAGTGATTGTGCCCCGCAGCCCCCGCATCCCAGATGCCGTCACCGCCGGCGGGCCGACAATGGCCCTGCGCTGCCCGGAGCATCCGCTGGCACGCCGGCTGATCGCCAGACTCGGCAAGCCGCTTGCCGCCCCGAGCGCCAACCGCTCCATGCAACTCTCTCCCACAACCGCCGGCCATGTGCTCGACAGCCTGGGCAACCGGGTTGACCTGATCCTCGACGGCGGACCGTGTGGCCGTGGTATCGAGTCAACCGTGGTCGACTGCACGACCGATCCGCCCCGCATCCTGCGGCCCGGTCCGATCGGCCGCGTGGAACTCGAGGCAGCGCTCGGCGGGCCCGTTCTCGATCAGGTGACTGCCGCTGCCAACGACGCCTCCGCGCCCGTCCGATCGCCGGGCCAGCTCGCCCGGCACTATGCGCCCAAGACACCGCTCGAACTGGCATCCGCAGCCGCGGAGCGGGTCGCGACACTCCTGCAGTCAGGAAAACGGGTCGCCTGGCTCACGGCCGCGACCGCTGATCCCCAGGTGCGGCAACTGGCCGCCTCGCGGGATGTGGTGGTCGTCCCGATGCCCGCCGATCCGGCGGCATTCGCCGCCAGTCTCTACGCCACGCTCCACGCGGTCGATCGCCGCAGCCTCGACGCCATCATCGTCGACACCCCGCCCGACACCGATGCCTGGCGGGCCGTGGCCGATCGCCTCCGCCGTGCCGCCACGTCGTGACTCGTAAAAGGGGCTAGTGGCACCGCCTGAAGACGTAGGCGAGGGGGTCGGCGGAAGCTCGAGGAGCGTTTGGCCGCCGCGGCTCCGCGACGAGACTTTTGCCGCCCCCGAA
>CANETO010000064.1 GCA_947440895.1 Planctomycetaceae bacterium
CCGCGACCTGCGGGCACTGGCACTGTAGCGCAAGAGCACATTCGACTGTGGTGAAGCACCGGCTTCGGGGGCGGCAAAAGGATTGTGTCCGCCGCTCCGACGGCGGATCGGCTCGTCGCGGGGGCCGCGGCGGCCCAACGCTCCTCGAGCTTCCGCCGACCCCCTCGCCTACGTTTTTTGGTTTAACGAATTGTCGCTACAGCTATCTGAGAAGCTCGCTACAGTGCCAGTGCCCGCAGGTCGCGGAACTCGACCTTCATCACCACGCCGGCGTGGATCTGCAGGCCGATCGGGGCCGGCTCTGCATATTTTTCATTCTCATACTGTGACACCTGCTCGCCGTTGAGCCAGACGGTGAAGGTGTCGCCCTTCGCCTCGAGCCGGATCCGGTTCCACTCGCCGGCCTTGAGGAGTTCAGCGGCCCGCGGCGCCCGGGCCTCCTCCGGATATTTTCCGGTATAGAAAGAGCAGGTCATGTCGCGCTTGAGGCTCCGCGACACGCCGATCTGCAGTTGAAGCTCCGGCTTCCGCACCATGATGCCGCTGTCGATGTCACCGGTGAACCGTACCTCCCCCTCCACGATCACGTCGCCATACGCCCGCTCCGTATAGAGCATCGAGCCCTTTTTCTGCTCGTCGCTCTGGCCGATGAGCACGCCGTCGGCCACCTGCCAATACGGCTCGGCCGGCACCTGCCAGCCCGTCAGATCGCGGCCATTGAAGATGAGCGGCAGGCTGGAGGTCGGCGGTGGTTCGGCGGCCTGCGTCGGAATATGGGCTGTGGCCAGGCCAAGGCAGGCGATGAGGAGCGTACCGACGGTGTGGAGCGATGCAGTGGGCACGGGATGGGTGCTCCGAGGGGGCGACGGTTGTTTGAATCGGAAAGGCATCCGGTCGATGACCCAGTATAAATGAAAGTTCAAGTCGTCCTCTTGCTTGGAGTTACCAATGCCACCCCCCGGTCCGATTGGTCAGGCGACGGTGGGCATCCTCTTGGCCGGTGGTGGATCGACACGCCTTGGCTCCGCAGCCGCGGCGACTGGCGGCGGGAAGGCCTTGCTGACGTTTCAGGGGCAGACGTTTGTGGAGCGTGTCGCCTGCGCGCTTGAGGCCGACGTGGTACGGACGGTCGTTGTGGCGGCGCCGGGCCAGCCACTGCCACCGCTCGGCCATGCGAGGATTGTCCGCGATAGCACGCCCGGTGCGGGGCCGCTCGCGGGCATCCGTGACGGACTGCGGGCCGCGCTGGCAGGGGATCAGGACGCCGCCACACTGCCTCGCCTGGCCGTCGTGGCCTCGTGTGATGTGCCGCTTCTGTCCCAGGAGGTTGTCCGACTGCTCATCGACTCGGCGGCTGGGTCGGACGCGCTCTGGACGCTGCCACTCGTGCACGGCCACCGGCAGGTGCTCGTGTCGGTGATGCGTGTGGAGCTCTTGCCGTGGATCGAAGCCTGGCTGGCCACGGGCCGCCGCGACCTGCGTGGACTTTTGTGTGAGATTGCCCGGGAGGATCCGCGAAGCGTGTGCGAGGTGACGGAGGAAGCCTGTCAGGCCGTCGATCCGTTGCTGGCGTCATTCGCAGACATCGACACGCCGGCCGATCTCGAGCGGCTGCAATCACAGCGATATTCGCCTTCGCGGGATGGGGGAGAGACTTCTATACTCCCTCACTATGGCGACGCGACACACCCGATCCGGCGATGAGAGGCGTCCGCGTCCGCGGCGGCGCATGGGCCTCTTCACGGTGGCCGTGCTCGCCATGGTCGGCGGATTGATCTGGTTCGCACCGACGGTGATCGTGCTCACGGACCTCCGCGACAAGCCGCTGGAGGCGATCTTCGCCGGCATCGACGGTCGGGTGACGAGTCGGGCAGCCATCTGGCGCTGGTGGGGCACCATCGAATACCGCGATGTAGTGCTCCAGGACAAGGAGGGTCGTCCCCTGGTGGCGGTGCCTCGGGTCGTCATCGACCGTGGCCTCGTTCAACTTCTGCTTCATTCCACCGACCTGGGTGTTGTCCGGCTGATCGGCGGCGAGGCGCTCGTGGAAGTCCGCCGCGGCGGCAGCACGATCGAAGATGTGCTCGCCCCCTGGCTGGCGGCGGCCATGCAGAGCACGTCCGTGCCCGTGTCGTTCGAACTGGAAGTGGTTGATGCCAACGTCGAACTGGTCGATCTCGAACGGCATGACGCCTGGCGGATCACCGATCTCCTGGCGGCAGGCACGGTGCGGCCTGATGCAACCCTCGCCGGGTGGACGATTTCGGGTCGCACGCGGCACACCGGCACACCGCTGCGCAATGTGACTGCCGCGGCCAATCGCATCGCCTCGGATCGGGTGCAGGATTCCGCCGGGCCGGTGCCAAGCGGGGCCCATGCAGGGGATCAGGCCGGTGGAGAAGACCAGATTCCTCCGACAGCGAGGCTCGATCGTACGACGGTGGCAGCCGGTGCTACCGCCATTCTCGCGCGGGACGGCGGCTGGTCGGTCTCGTCGCCCGAGACGCCGGCGGTCACGGCGCCGCGAACGCTCGCCGTGGCTGCCACCCGACTGCCGCTGGGGGTTTCGAGTGTCTTCGCCACGCGGTTCGATGCGGCGCACGCACTCGATGGGTTGGCCGACGTGCGGCTCGACATCACGCTGCCGGCGCCGACCGGCGACGGCCCACCCCGGGGCCGTCAGCCGCAGTCGCCGAACCAGCAGTCTCAAGCCGCGGGGGTGCGCGTGGCCGGGATCGTGTCCGGATCGCAACTGGCCATCTGCCGGGCCGACACCTTGGCGGCACGCATCACGCTCGATCGGGGCGAGATGCCGATCGATCTGTCGATCGATGGCGACCGGATCACCGTGCGTTCACTGAAAGTGGCATCGCCGCTGTTCAAGGCAGAGGCAGCGGGTCGGATACGGATGCCTGCCGGTGGAACGTGGGACTGGTTCGAGGCACTGGTGGCGGAGAATTTTAGCGTCGCCGCTGACATCGATCTCGCGGCCGCTGCGCGGGCCATGCCCGGTGGCCTTGCCGTGCGGCCCGATGTGCGGGTGACGGGTGGTCAGTTGCAGCTTTCGGCCGTCTCCCGGCCCGACGGGAATGAGCGGGTGCTGGAGATTCGCGCCAGTTCGCGTGATCTGGCCGCTGTGCAGAGCACTGTCGCGTCGGCTCACGATCACACGCGCGATCACCCGGGGGCCGGTGGCCCGCCCGGCGTGGGAAGCGGTCCGGACCCGGCACACCAGCCGGCGAAGCAGCTACCTGGAAAAACCCAGGAGCGACTGCTCCGCTGGAACGAGCCCTTCACCGCCTGGCTGCGGGGTCGTCGAGGGTCGGCCCGTGGCGACCGGCTGCGGATCGAGGAGGCAAGGATCGCCTCTCCGGCGATCGAAGTCTCTGCCTTCGGCACCAGCGAGTCATCGACTGTGCAGTGGACGCTCGACCTCGACAGGCTTGTGTCGGAAGCAGGTGAGGTGCTTGACATCGAGGGCATGTCGCTGGCCGGCACCGTCCGCGGGCGGCTCGATCTGCAGCGGGTGCCTGCCACCGCGGCATCCCATGCGGTCCTCTCGGCAAGCCTGTCGAATTTTGAACTTGTCCGACCGGGGAGGCCCGCGTGGCGGGACGCGGAACTCTCGATTACGGCGGAAGGATCGGGGGGCATGGCCGGAGGGGCGGTGCTGATCGATCAGGGGCATGCGGCCGTGACTGCGGCCGACGATGGGTTGGAAGTGACGCTCACCGGCGGGGCGCTTGTCAATCTCTGGCCGCTCGTTGCTGGCAGTATGCCTCTGGATGACCCATGGCTCCGTGCGGCTCCGGGGTCGCAGGCGATCGCTGCCGACTGCTCGCTCTCCGGCGACCTGACCCGCTGGCAGTCTCGGTGGGAAGGGTTGTTGCCGGCGACTGCACTGCGCGGCATGGAACTGGGGGGCTTCGTCAAGGCGTCGGCGGCTCTTGCTGCGGAAGGCGACAGCTGGCAGATCACGCGGGCTGGCGGCGAAGTTGAAAAGCTGACGGTGCAGGTCAGCGGTCGGCAAATCAGTGAGCCACGCGCCGTGGTCACCGCCGCGGGCCGATGGAATCCCGCCACGGGGCAGATCGACATCTCGTCGGCTGAAGTGCTGACCCCCACCCTCTCGCTGCGGACCGGTGGCCTCGCCCTGCTCCCTGACCAGCGGTCGCCCACCGTGGCCGGTGCCGCCAGTCTGGACGCGATCGTGGACAGGCTCCGGGGCAAGCTCCAGTGGCAGACCGATGTCTCAAGGCTGGAGCGCTGGCTCGCCCTACCGGCCGCTGTGGAACGCTGGCCGGCGAGTGGCCGGGCCTGGGGTACGGTGGAGGTCCTCGAGACGCCGATCGGCATGAACCTGCTGGTGGAGGCGACGGGCAGCCAGCTTGCTCTCTTCAGCACGCAGGCAAACACGCAGATGAGCATGCAGCCTGGCCTGCCAGCCGGCGCACCGCGTGAGGGGACCGCAGGCGACACTGCCGCCGTCACGAATGGACGTGAGGCTACGGCGACGGTTCCACTCTGGAGCGAGCCGCGGGCCACGCTCGTGCTGGAGGTGACCTGCCCTCCCGGGCAAGTACCCGAGCGGATGACAGTGAACCAGCTCAAGCTCGAGTCATCCACATTGGCCGTCGCGGCCGCCGGCAGCATCGGCGAACTCTCGACGCGTCGGCTCGTCGACCTGGGGGGCAGTGTGGCCTACGACTGGGAACAGGTATCGCGGCTCTTGACGCCGTGGACCGGTGGCCGGCTCCGTCTGGCGGGCGGCGGGGCCCGGCCGTTCACGCTGCGTGGTCCCCTTGGTCAGCTCGTTGCCACCGGCGCGGTGGCGTCGGCAGGGAATGACACCCAGCAGGTGCCGCTTCCGGATGACTGGCTGGCAGCGGCACGGGGCATAGGAGCGGAAAGACAGCCGGAAAAAATCGCCCGTGTCGCGATGCCGCGGTCCGCCTCGCTCCGAGGCAGCGATCCGCTCTCCGACCGGCTGCGGGCGGTCTCGATCACCACCTCCGCGGCGTGGACCGCCGCCGAGGTTGCCGGCTTCCAGTTTACTCCCGGAGAGATGCCCGTGCGGCTCTTTGAGGGACAGTTGGCGCTGGGGCCGTTCGATCTGGCTGCCTCGGGCGGCCGGCTCCGCGGGTCGCCCTGGCTGCGGCTCCTGCCGGCGCCGGGCGAGCTGATCGTGCCGCCGGGGCGTTGCCTCGACCGTGTCGTGCTGACCCAGCAGCTCTGCGATCGGTGGGTGAACTGGCTCGTGCCACTGATCGGCAATGCGACTCAGACGCAAGGCTTGATGAGCGTCGATCTGGCCGGTGCGCGGGTGCCGTTGGCCGATCCCTTCGGCGGCGAGGCATCGGGTCAGTTGATCTTCGAGAATCTCGAATCGACACCTGGCGAGCAGGTGCGGCCGCTGGTGAACCTGCTCGTCAAACTGCAGTCGGCGATCGATCCACGGTTTGCGTTTGGTGACAAGGCGGTGCTGTTGCGGGTGCGGCCGGAGCCGGTGAGCGTGCGGCTGGCTGACCGCCGGCTCTGGCATGAGGGGCTCGTGATCGATGCCGGCCAGCTCGTGATCCGCTCGGCCGGCAGCGTGGCGGCCGATGGCGCGCTGGCGATGGTGGTCGAGGTAGCGTTCCGCGGCGACATCATGGGGGCCACGCCTGTGGTGGGGAAGCTGCTGCGGACACCACTGGTCATTCCACTCAAAGGCACGGTGAACAGACCCCAGTTCGATGCTCGGGAGATGGACCTGATCATTGGACGGATCGTGGAAAACACCACCGAGGCGGTGATCGGGCCGCAACTCAGCCGTGGCCTGGAGACGCTCTTCGGCAATCCGCAGCCGCCGGAGGGCACGGTACCGTCGGGCACGGTGTCAGGCCCTGGTCTTGAGTTCCCGCAGCCAGCAACCCGCTAGCGGTCTCTCGGATCGCATCGCCGCGTTTGTGGAACGCTGGGAATAATGGCGATCCTGCCAGATTACTCCAGCGGGGGGTGTGTAGTGTTAAATCCTGCGCAAGCCACAAAACCTAATGCAATTTGCGCGGATGTCCTCCGATTGAAAGGTTTGTAGCGATTATGCAGGGGTTGCGGCCGCTGAGATGCACCCCCCCCCGAGGCTCAGGCATGTCCATGTGTTTCCGGTCTGCGTTGCGATTCACAAGGTCTTGGTATCGCCCGGCTGGGCTGGCCGTCTGGCTGGCGGCCGCCTTTGTCTGCCCTTCGGTGCCGGCCGTGGAGTTTGCGTCGCTTGTTGAAGAAGCCGCCGAACAAGAATACGAGCCGACGCCACGGGTCGACTTCGATCCGACGATGGCCTTAGCGCAGATCGGCGACCCGGCCATCGAGACGGTGGACGAGATGACCAACGGCGCGGCGCCCGGCAGCGGCCGCACCGTCAGTCCGAATGACGACTCCTTCGTGAACCAGTTGGGGAGACGGATGGCCAGTGTTCAGGATCCCGCCATCGAGACGGTCGATGAGCAGACGAACGGCGGCAGCGACCACTCCGGCGAAAAAGAGTGGTATGAGAAGATCAATATCCGCGGCTACACCCAGATGCGTATCAACAGCACGCTCTGGTACGACGAGGACCAGGCCGGCCCCTATCATCCCGGCGACAAGTCGGTGGGGCCGAACAACAACTTCTTCCTCCGCCGGGTCCGCCTGATCTTCTCCGGTGACATCAGCGACCGGCTCTACATGTACATCCAGCCCGACTTCGCCTCGAGCCTCTCCGGCGTGAGCGATCCGGGAGCGATCAACTACGCCCAACTCCGCGACTGCTACGCCGACTGCTACGTCACCACCGACAAGGTGCATCGCTTCCGCGTCGGACAGTCGAAGGTGCCCTACGGCTGGGACAACATGCAGTCCAGCTCCAATCGTCTGCCCCTCGACCGTGCCGATTTCATCAATGCCACGAAGAGCGAACGTGGCCTTGGTGTCTTCTATTACTGGACGCCCGAGTATGCCCAGGATCTCTATAAGTATGTGCTCGACGAGGGGCTCAAGGGCTCAGGAAACTACGGCGTCTTCGGCGTCGGCTGCTACAACGGGCAGGGCAATTCGACGCTCGACCAAAACAACAACATGCACTTCGTGATGCGGCTCAATTCACCCTACCAGTTCGACAACGAGCAGGTCGTCGAGGCGGGCGTGCAGGCCTACTGCGGCAACTACGTGCCGACGCTGGCCGACATCAAGATCGGCGGCAACACCTATAAGCCGGTCGTGGTCTCGCCGTCGAATGGCGTGCTCGACCAGCGGATCGCGGCGACGTTCGTCTACTATCCGCAGCGGCTCGGCGTGACCGCGGAGTGGAACGTGGGCCTCGGGCCGGAGCTGTCGAGCCTCAATAACGTCTCTGCTCAGAACCCACCGACGATTTCGAGCCAGCCGGTCTCCGGCGGCTACGTGCTCGTGAACTACAAGGCGGACACCGACAACTACGGTCGGCTCTTCCCCTACTTCCGCTGGCAGACTGGCCGCGGCGGCTTCATTTGGGAGCGGAACTCACCGAACACGTACCTCGGCGAGTTCGATCTGGGCCTCGAGTGGCAGATCACGCCGCAGATGGAACTCACCTGCGAGTATGACTGGGTGAATCGGACGAACACCTCCGGCAAGGCACCGATTCGGCCCGACGGCCAGTATGCTCAGTTCCAGGGCGACCTGTTGCGGTTCCAGTTCCAGTTCAACTACTAATCTTTCCAGGAATGGACATGAGGCTCTCGATGCTGGCGATGCACGTCGAGCCGATCTACACCGGACAGGTCACCCTATGAAAATCACGTTCGTCCAGTCGGGAGGATTCGCGGGCATGGTCAAGGGCTGCGAGCTCACCACCTCCGACCTCGCCCCCGACGAACGCCAGGAACTCGAGTCGCGGGTTGCCGCGAGCGGCCTTACGGAATCGCTCGAGCGGTTTTCACCCGCGGGCCGCGACCATAGGCAGTACGAGATCGTGATCGAGCGAGACGGGGTGGTACGGCGGATCATCTGCGACGACCATTCCGTGCCAGAAGCGACCCGGCCGCTCGTGGCATTTCTCGTAGCCCGGGCCCGGCCGCAGCCGGCCGACTTTGCCGCTGAGGTACGCCGCTCCGGTGCCGACGGCTGACACGCGTCAGCTCGCCTCGACGCGGAGCCGTCGATCGATCGACGCGATCAGCCGCTCAAGCGCCCGTCTGTAGGAAAAGTGCTCGACCTCGAGGCGGTGGCGGGGCGAATCGACGTAGCGGACCGAACCGGATTGAGATGGTCGGCACCGCGTGCGATAGAGCCAGGCCGCCGCCCGTGGGGATTGCCTCGCGGCCAACGCCATCCGCGCCACCAGCTTCCCCTGCAGATCGGTGAGTCCCCACTGGCCGCTGTCAGGCTGGATCAGCCCCACGACCGCGAGGTCGTCGCGGGTGGGATGCAAGAGGTTCATGAACAGCCGCGGCACCCCCTCGGCATCTCCGCAGAGATGCTCCGGATCGATGAACGGCAGCG
>CANETO010000065.1 GCA_947440895.1 Planctomycetaceae bacterium
CCACCCGTGCCTCAGGTGGCCGCCGGCACGGAGCCGATCGACGCATTCGTGCAGGAAGCCCTTGAGGCCAGAGGCCTGGCGATGAATCCTGAGGCTGATCCCCGGACGCTGATTCGCCGACTCTCATTCGATCTCATCGGCCTTCCCCCGAGCCCCGAGGAGATCACGGCCTTCGAGGATGCCTGCCGCGCCGCGGGCGGGATCGATGGCCCCTACCGCGAACTCACCGACCGGCTGCTCGCGTCGCCGCACTACGGCGAACGTTGGGCCCGTCACTGGCTTGATGTCGTGCGGTTTGCCGAAAGCAACGGCTTCGAGACGAACACACCCCGCCCCAACGCCTGGCCCTATCGCGACTGGGTGATCGAGTCGCTCAACGGTGACAAGCCGTATGACCAATTCGTGAAGGAGCAACTCTACGGCGACCAGCTCGGGGCCGACGCAGCCACCGGATTCATCGTCGGCGGACCGAAGGACGAGGTCACCTCGCCCGACCTGGTCCTGACAGCAAACCAGCGGGCCGACGAACTGCACGACATGGTGAGTACCACCGGCTCGGCGCTTCTCGGCCTGACCGTCGGCTGCGCCCGCTGCCACGACCATAAGTTCGACCCGATTCCACAGCGTGACTACTATCGGATCAAAGCCGTGTTCGCCGGCGTCAAACACGCCGACCGCGATATCCTGCCCCCCGACAATGCCGACAGGCTCCAGAAGATCGCCACACTCGAGCGAGAGCTGCTGGCGATTCGGAAAAGGATCACCGGTGAACAGGTCGTGGCTTTCCCGCCGACAAAGACGAGATTCCTGCGATTCACGGTGCTCGCCACGACTGCAGCAGAGCCCTGCATCGACGAATTGGAGGTGTTCACGACCGACGGTCGTAACGTTGCCCGCAACGCGCGGGCTTCGGCCTCCGGCGTGTACGCGGATGGCACAAACCCCTTCCACAAGCTCGAGCACATCAACGACGGCCTGTATGGCAACAGTTGGTCGTGGATTTCAAGCGAGACGGGCAAGGGCTGGGTCCAGATGGAACTGCTCGCGGAAGAGGAGATCGCCCGGGTCGTCTGGAGCCGCGACCGCAGCCCACAGCCGGAGTTCACTGACCGACTCACCACCAGCTACGAAATTGCCACGTCGCTCGACGGACAGGCATGGACGGTCGTGTCATCACACATCGACCGACTGCCGCACGACTCCGTGCAGACGGCCGGCCCGATCACGTCGGCCGCCGAACTATCACCAGAAGAATTGGTGGAGTTCGAGAGCCTCTCTGCAGCCGCCGCAGTCCTGACGAAGCAGATCGACGGGCTCAAACAGCTTTCGAAGGTCTACGCGGGCCAGTTCGTCACCCCAGCCAAGACCCACCGTTTCTACCGTGGCGACGCGATGCAGCCGCGTGAGGAGGTGGCCCCTGGCAGTCTCACGAAGTTTGGCCCGGCCTGGCAACTGCCGACTGACGCGTCGGAGGCGGATCGCCGCCGGTCGCTGGCCGACTGGATTGCCTCGGCAACCAACCCGCTCACGGCCCGCGTGATCGTCAACCGGCTCTGGCACCATCATTTCGGCACGGGAATCGTCGATACGCCGAGCGACTTCGGTGTGAACGGAGGCGTGCCGAGCCATCCGGCGCTGCTCGACTGGCTGGCAAGCGGGCTGGTCGATCCGGCGAACCCAGCCGACCGCTGGCGGCTGAAGCGGCTGCATCGGCTGATCGTGACGAGCCGGGCCTACCGGCAGACGAGCGTCGCGCGGGCCGATGCGCTCGCTGCCGACTCCGGCTCCCGACTCCTCTGGCGCTATCCGCCCCGACGGCTTGAGGCTGAGGCTCTCCGCGACGCGATCCTCGCCGTCAGCGGCAGCTTCAACCAAAAGATGGGTGGCCCAGGCTTCGATCTCTTCGAGCCGAACACCAACTACGTGAAGGTCTACAACACGAAGACAACCTTCACTGAAGACGATTTCCGGCGGATGGTCTATCAATCGAAGCCAAGGGCCGAGCTTGATTCCTTCTTCGGGGCGTTCGACTGCCCCGACGCAGGTCAGATGCAGCCGAAGCGTACGATAAGCACGACGCCGCTGCAGGCGCTCAACATGCTCAACGGCGACTTTCTCCTCGATCAGGCGAACCGGTTTGCAGCGCGGGTGGAACGCGAGGTCGGAAGCGACCCAAGCCTACAGGTGCGCCGCGCGGTGGAACTCGCTTTCGGTCGCCAGGCGACGGACAAGGAACTGTCCGCCGGCACGTCGCTCGTGACCGCCCACGGCCTCCCGATCCTCTGCCGCAGCCTCTACAACGCCAGCGAGTTCATCACCGTCTATTAGCTCGCTGCGAAGAAAACCTCTCACCATGCAACACGAACTCTCCCATGCCGGCCGACAGATGCTCGACCGCCGTTCGTTCCTGCAGTGGGGCGGCACGGGCCTCTCCGGGATCGCGCTGGCAGCACTCTTCCACGAGCAACGGCTGCTCGGCAGCGAGCAGCCGATCCGGCCGCTGATCGATCCCTCCCAGCCGTATGCACCTCGTGCGCCCCATTTTCCGGCGCGGGCGAATCGCGTGCTGATGATCTTCTGCTCGGGTGCCCTCTCGCACATCGACACTTTCGACTACAAGCCCGAGCTCGTGAGGCGTCACGATACGCCGATGCCGACGGCCAGTGGCGAGAAGTTGATCACCTTCCAGGGGGAGCAGGGGAACCTGATCAAACCGCTCTGGGAGTTCAGGCCGCGGGGCGAGAGCGGCACGATGACGAGCGACCTGCTCCCACACCTGGGTGAATTGGCCGACGAGATGTGTTTCATCCACTCGATGACGGCCAAGAGCAACACCCACGGGCCGGCCGAGAGCCAGATGTCGACCGGCTTCACGCTCGATGGCTTCCCGGGCATCGGTGCCTGGACAACCTATGCGCTCGGCAGCGAGTGCCGCGAGCTGCCGGCCTTCGTTGCCATTCCCGACCCGCGGGGCGTGCCGCAGAATGGGCCGCGTCATTGGCAGTCAGCGTTCCTGCCGGCGGCGTTCCAGGGAACGAGTTTCAACGCCGATCGGCCGATCCCAAACCTCGCTCGCCCCGCCTCGATCTCGGCCGCTGCCGATGTCGCTACCCGCGACTTTCTCGCACAGCTCAACGAGGATCACCTCGCCCGTCATCCCGGCGACACCGATCTCGCCGCGCGGATCAGCGCCTACGAGTTGGCTGCCAAGATGCAGCTGTCGGCGGCGAAGGTCGCCGACCTTGCCGACGAGTCGGCCAACACGCTCGAGTCCTACGGCGCCGACGACGTGAGCAACTCGCTGAAGGCCCGGTTTGGCCGCAACTGCATCCTCGCCCGGCGGCTCCTGGAACGGGGAGTGCGATTCGTGCAGCTCTTCAATGGTGGCTACGCGATGGGGGGGGGGGTGGGCAACTGGGACGGCCACAGGAAGATCGTCGACCAGTACGCCGTGCACGGCCCGATCCTCGACCAGCCTGTCGCCGGCCTCCTCCGCGACCTGAAGGCTCGCGGCCTGCTGGCCGATACGCTCGTGGCGTTCGTGACGGAGTTCGGCCGCATGCCCACCTTCCAGAAGGGGGCCAACGGCCGCGACCACAACCCCGCGGGCTTTACGGTCTGGCTCGCCGGTGCCGGCGTGAAGCGGGCCTTCCACTACGGCGCCACCGATGAGTTTGGCTACAAGGCGGTCGAGAACCCGGCCACGATCTACGACCTCCACGCCACGATCCTGCACCTCCTCGGCCTCGATCACACGCGGCTCTCCTTCTATAACAACGGCATCGAGCGGCGGCTCACCGACGTTCACGGCCACGTGATCCGTCCGGTGCTGTCGTGACGCTATCAACACTGAGCGACGCCGACATGAAGGCCGACATGAAGGCCGACATGAAGGCCGACGACTGGAAGACGTGGCTGATGATCGGGGCCACCGGCTTCGGCGGCCCGGCGGGGCAGGTGGCCATCCTGCACCGCGAAGTGGTAGAGCGCCGCAAGTGGCTTGACGAGGAGGAGTTCCTCGCCGCCATGCGGCTCTGCATGCTATTGCCCGGTCCTGAGGCTCAGCAGTTGGCCACGTATGCCGGCTGGCGGCGGGGCGGGGTGGCCGGCGGCCTGCTCTCGGGCACGCTCTTCGTCATTCCCGGGGCCCTGCTCGTGACGGCGCTGGCCTGGCTCCATGCCGCAGGGAACCAGTATCCGTTGGTGGCGGCAGGGTTTACGGGCACGCGGCCGGCGGTCGTGGCACTCGTGGCACTGGCCGCCTGGCGAATCGGAAAAAAGTCACTGCGTTCCGCGGCTGGAGTCGTGATCGCGCTGACGGCACTCGCGGCGCTCGCCGCAGGTATTCCTTTTCCACTGGTCGTGGTGGTGGCAGGCATCCTCGGCTTCTTGTTGCCCGTGGGCCTCGCGCCCCAGTCAGGCGGCAAGGCCGGCCAGTCGGCCCAGCCCGCGACGGCCGCCGCTGCGGACGGCACATCGAGTAGCAGGAGCCGCCCGATTCGCAATACGTTCCTGACCGCCATCCTCTGGACCGCCGTCTGGGGAGCCGCATTCCTTGTCGTCTATCTGCTCCACCTCGCGGGTGGTCGCGGCACCGCCATCGCCAGCCTGTTCACCGAAACCACGCTTCTGTCGCTGGGCGGCGCTTATGCGGTCGTGCCGTGGGCGCTCGATGAGTCGGTGGCCCGTGGCTGGCTCGCACCGGCAGAGCGGTTCGACGCCCTGGCCATGGGTGAGGCGACACCCGGCCCGCTCATTCTCGTCGTCACGTTCATCGGGTTTCTCGCCGGCTGGAAGACCACAGCCGCAGGCGCCGCCACCGCTGGGCTGGAAGGTGCTGCGATCGCCACACTCTTCGCCTTCATTCCTTCCTTCGCGATGATTTTTGCGATGGCACCGCTGGTGAGGAGCATTCGCCCCACGTCGGGCCTTGGCCGGGCGATGGCGGCAATCGGTGCGGTGGTGGTAGCAGCTATCGTGCTGCTTGGACTGAAACTGGCGTTCGCGTCGTTCCTGCCGGAGGGTCAGCCCGCACTGTTACCCGTGGCCGTGGCGATCGCCTGCGGCATCGCACTACTCCGCGGTTGGACGTCGACGCCGGTCGTGGTAGCGGTAGCCGCCGCGGTCGGGGTCATTCTCACGGCCGTCTCCTGATCAGCGAGCAATCTGCCACCAACAGGATTGGCCACGATCCATCCACGACTGCGGGGTACACTCATTTGCTCACAGGTGGGTCGTCACAGCAGCGAATGTTCCTGGCAGTGACGCCACGCGGCTCTACTCGACGGGCGAGGCAATGGCATGAACGGCAGACCGCACGGCGATGCGTCCCACGGCAACGTTATCGATTGCATCGTCTGTGGCACCTGCGTTGCAGACATTCTCGTCCGACCGGTGCCGCTTTCGCAGCCGGTGGGCAGCGGCCGGCTCTTTCATGTCGAGCCGATCGAGGTGACCACAGGCGGCATCGTCTGCAACTCCGGCACCGCGATGCAGCGACTGGGACTGAGGGTGGCGGCCTCGAGTCTAGTGGGCGACGATCTCTGGGCCAGCGTCGTACGGTCGCGACTGAAGGCCGAGGGCATCGCCACCGAGGCGCTCGAATCACACGCCACACTGGCCACCAGCACGACGGCTGCGCTCATCGATCCGAGTGGGGAACGCAGCTTCGCCCACCATGTCGGCGCGCCGGCGGCCATCGACCTCGCCTTCATCCGCCGGCAGATCAGCTACTTCGGTGCCAGCCGGATGGCGCTGATCGGCTACTTTGGCCTGCTCCCGTCGCTCGAACCAGTGCTGGCCGACGCGCTCGCCGCCATTCAGGCGACGGGCTGCAGAGTGGCGTTGGAAACGGGTGGCTCGGGAGGCACGCTCGCCACGCTCACGCCCGCGCTGCCGCATGTCGCCATCTACGTGCCGAGCCTCGACGAGGCCATCCACCAGACCGGTCTCTGCGATCCACGAGAGATCATCGCCTGCTACCGGCAGCACGGCGCGGCAGGTGTCGTGGGAGTGAAGCTCGGCACGCAGGGCACACTCCTGAGCCCTGCGGCGGACGAGGTGATCGAGCTTCCCTGCCTGCCCGCCCCCGGTCCGGTCGTCGACACGACCGGCGCGGGGGACTCGTTTCTTGCCGGACTTGTCGCTGGAATCCTACAGGGCATGCCGATCCGCGAGGCTGGCCTGCTCGGCGCCGCCACGGCCGCCTGCTGCGTGACGGGCGTGGGCGCGACCGCGGGCCTGCGTTCTTTTGAAGACACGCTGCAACTGGCCGAGGCTCACCGCAGATGAAAATCGATCACGAGCGGAAGGTGATCGCTGGCGGTCTTTGCCAGGCTCGTCTTCACGATCCGCGCCTGCCGCACGTCGATCGGCCCGCGGACAAACGCCTTGTCGAGCGCCCCCACTGCCAGCCATGCCGGGAATGACCTGAATCGGCTGATCGGGCTCGTCACCTGTGCGAAGCCGTTCGCAGCCAGACTTGCCGTGGCCAGCGTGTTGCGCCAGTCGTTCAAGTCACCCACGACCAGCGTCGGCAGCGGATCAGCCGAGCGGAAGAGCATATGCCCGAGCAGGCGATTCATCTGCCAGTGCCGCTCCCGCTCGGCGAGCCCCAAATGCGTGTGCACCAGATGCAGGCTCCCCTCCGGACTGTCGATCTGGAGCAACTGCGCGCCCCGGGGTTTCCTCGCGTTGTGCCGGAGGAGAATCCGGTGCCGGCTCTCCACCGGCCATCGCGACAGCACGAGATTGCCATAGCCGCCATCGCCAACGGCCACGTTCGACTGATAGACCGCATGGGCTCGGAAGTAGCGGGCGAGCAGCCTCGGCTGATCATCGAACTCGCTCCGCCGCACGAGCCGATCCACTTCCTGCAGGCAGATGAAGTCGGGGTTCTCCGCCTCAATGCAGTCGATGATCCGAGAGAGGGAATACCGCCGGTCACGGCCGCCGATCCCCTTGTGGATGTTCCAGCTCAGCAGTCGCATGGATGGTGGGGCTCTCCGGAGTTGGAACAACGACAGCGTGGGCTTGGATCGGCGCCCGACCTGCTTAGGTGACTCCTATTCCGTCGCTCCTGATTGTAGCGTAGCCTGCTCATCTCTTTGTTCAGAAAGACATCACAATGCCCGGCCACCACGACATTCGCATCGGCACGCTCGTGCCCGCCCACGATCGCACCGCAGACGTGATCCGGCAGCTCCTGCCGCATGGGTTCGAGACGTTTCAGATCAGCTTCGGCAAGTCTGTCGGCGACGTCGACCTGAACGGGCTGGCCGACTCCATACGGCGAGCGGTCAGCGACCATGGCTTGCCAGCCCAGTCTGATCTGCTCTGTCGAGTCAGCGCGATCGGCGTCTACGGCAATCCGCTCACGAGCCCCGAAACAGTCCGCGACTGGGAGCGACTCATCGATGCCGCGCCGACGTTTGGCTGCGACATCGTCTCTGGCTTCGCAGGCAGGATTCCGGGCCGCCCCGTGCCGGAGTCGTATGGACGGTTCGGCGAAGTGTTTCGACCGCTCGCCGCCCGCGCCGAAGAGAAGGGGGTCCGTCTAGCCTTCGAAAACTGTGAGGCCCGCGGCACCTGGGAGGCCGGCGATCGCAACATCGCCCACGCCCCTCAGGCCTGGGACGCGATGTTTGGCGAGGTGGAGAGCCCGGTGATCGGCCTGGAATGGGAGCCGTGCCACCAGATCGTGAGCTTCGTCGATCCGCTGCCGCAGCTCCGCCGCTATTCGAACCGCATCTGGCACATTCACGGAAAGGATGCGACCGTGCTCTGGGACGTGGTCCGCGAGCACGGCATCCGCGGCGGTGTGCAGTATGTCCACCATCGCACGCCCGGCTTCGGCGACACAAACTGGACCGACCTGATCAGCACGCTGCGGCTCCAAGGCTGGCAGGGCAGCATCGACATCGAGGGGTTTCATGACCCCGTCTACCGCGACGCCCTCGAGACCACCGGCCAGGTGGCGGCACTCGACTATCTCAAGCGCTGCCGCGGCGGACGGTTCATTCCGAACGTGTTTTAGAGCCGACTCTGACAGAGGCCCGCGGCCCCAAACAAAAAGCCCTGGACGGGAGTCCGGGGACACCGGGCCGTTGGGCTTTTCCGGATCAGAATCGTACGTGGGATGGTGTTCACACCCGGAGTCCCCCGGCTTCCGCCAGGGGCTTCTTGCCATCACAGACACGATGTCGTGTGGTTCGCAACGACTGCCGCCGCCATCGCGTCCACAACCTGCCGGAGTTCGGCGGGCGTGATCGTAAACGGTGGAACGGCATACATCACGTTGCCGATCGGCCGCAGCCAGACGGAGTGCTCGAGGATCAGCGGCGCGAGTTTCTTTCGGTCAAATGCTTTTTCTGTCTCGACCGCGAGAAAGCCTCCAAGGCAGCGGACTTCCCTGACATGCGGGAGGGCGGCCA
>CANETO010000066.1 GCA_947440895.1 Planctomycetaceae bacterium
GACGAGCTATTTGAGACGATGCCTTGCAGCGTGATCGACCTGCCGGAAATGGTGAACGCACCTGCACCGCTTGCGAACGTCATGTTCGTGGCGGTGAGATCTTCAATGTCATTGACGTTGGTCGTCCGCGTCGAACCGGCAAAAACGTATGCGTTCGTCGACGAGTCGGTGGGCGCGTTGCCACCACTCCAGTTGGAGTTGGGTTTTTTGGTGCTCCACGTGTTGCGGTTCGCCCCTCCATCCCACGTGAACGTCGCCGCCTCTGCGGATGTCGCCAGGGCTACGGCTGCCAGGAAAGCAAATACGGTCAGAACCGGTGACATGAAGAGACCCTAAAAACGTAACGACTAGGGCGTCGTTGCCGTTTTTAGGAACCGTCATCCAATGTCGGTTCAACGTGGGATCACAAACCAGGCGACCGCTCAGTCGCGATCGCTACCATCGGCCTACGCGTCGACCTGTTCCTGCTTCAAACTGGAACCAGATGGCACGTCTTCCGAGGAAAGAGATCAGCGAGACGTGCACGCTGGTGCTGTCACGTCTAGCCGGACGGGCAGAACTAATAACTCCCCGCTCGAGCGGGGGCAAGTGGCCTGGTATTGCGGTCTAAAAACGAGGTTGTCCCGTATTCGACACCTACTGGACACACGAGGCCGACGGAACCCCCGAATGATTCTGAGGGCCGTAGCGGAAGTCTCAATTGAAAGGCGACAGTCAACTGCCGTGGAAAGGAAGGGGGGCTCCCGCTGGCGAAACGCCGCTGGCAGCGACTCTCATCTCCAAGTCGACATCCTCGATGCTCGGATGTACGCAGCGTTCGTCAAACCCGCCAAACTCGAGAAATGCTGGCGTCCGCATCGCCCCGCAACCGCCTTGCCAGTCACCCAAAACGTGCGTCGGCAAAGAGGGCGTGGCCACGCAGAAACTCGGCGGCCGACATGCTCCGCTTCCCCTCGGGCACGAGCCGCCGGACCACCAGCCGCGTGCCCTCGCCGCAGGCCACCACGAGCCCGGCTTCGTCGGCCGCCAGGATCGTGCCCGGGGGCACCGTCGCATCCAGGGCGTGACCGGTGACCGCCGCGTCGACAACGGCGACATCCTCCAGCACGACCCGGAGCGGGGGTCGCTCGGCCCCGGCGTGCAGAAAGGTCGCCGTTCGCGGCCACGGCTCGAGCGCCCGCCGCATCCGCTCGATCCGCGTCGCCGGCAGCGACCAGGTCACGATGCCGTCGGTCTTGGCGAGCCGTGGGGCGCGGGTGACTCGCGTCGCATCCTGCGGCACGCCGGGAGTGCTCCCGGGCCCAGCAGCGGTGAGCAGATCGATCGCTTCGAGCACCGCGGCCACACCCATGCCGGCCAGTCGCTGTTCGAGCGCCGGCGCCATTTCACGAGCGCCGATCGGAGTCTCTTTCGCCGCGATCACGTTTCCCGCGTCGAGCGCCGGCGTCATGTGGATGACGCTGACGCCAGTCGTGGCATCCCCCGCGAGGATCGCCCACTGCACCGGTGCCGCGCCCCGATGCCGGGGCAGCAGGGAGCCGTGCAGATTGATGCCGCCGTAGGGGGCAACGGCGAGGGCTGCAGGTGAAAGAATCTGTCCATAGTCGCAGACCACGAGCAGGTCGGGAGAAATCGCCCGGACAGCCGCGATCGCGTCGGGATCGTTGATCCGCTCCGGCGCGAGGATCGGGACGCCCGCCAGAGTGGCCGCATCCCGCATCGGATTGGGCGGCGGCCGCCGGCCCGCCGGAGCATGTGCGGGCCGTGTGACGACGGCGACCACCGAGTGCGGCGACTCGAGAAGCGCGTGGAACATCGGCACGGCGAACGGGCCCGTCCCCATCACGACGATCTTCAAGGAAGGCGGCGCAGCGGTGACGGGAGCGTGGGTCATGCCTGGCAACGGTCCACTTGGAGCCGGTCGAGACGGGCCACGATGTCGTCGTGGGCGGGGAGTTCGCCCCGCGACTGCTGCCCCAGGAATACTTCACGAAACGTCTCGAGCGTTCGCCGTGCCTCGATCGCCGCTGCCTCCGGCAGCCGGTCGGTGAACAGTTTCCCTTCCAGATGATCGAACTCATGCTGCACGACCCGCGAGAGCAGACCGCCAAGATCGAGGCGGATCGGCTGGCCATCCAACGACCATGCTTCGACGACGATCTTCTCCGGGCGGCGGACGTCCATCCGCAGGCCGGGCAGGCTCAGACAGCCTTCCTCCTGAATGGCGGTGCCACGCGGACGGCTGAGCACCGGATTGATGAAGACGAGTTCTTGCCCGTCGCCTCGCCGGCCGGTGGTATTCACGATGAAGAGCCGATACGGGAGGGCGACCTGATTGGCTGCCAGGCCGATTCCTTCCGCCTCATACATGATGTCGAACATCTGACTGACGGCGTCGCAGACCGCCTCGTCGATCCGCACCAGCGGTTTCGCGGGCCGGAGCAGCGCCGGGTGGGGATATTCGACGAGGGCCAGTGGGCCGATGCCGGTGGCTGGAACCTGAGGACTGTCTGGCATGGGTGTGGTGGGGAAGGGGGGGCGGTATCAGAAGAAAGGTGATCGGCCGTCGCAGGCTTTCTCCAGCATCATACGCCGCAGCCAACGGTTCGCACCCAGACGCGGATTCTGCCGGAATTCAGGGCTGCGATTCCTATCCGGAGGGTCTGCCGTGTTACAGTGCGCACGCATGACGCCCTCCCCAACAGCCCCGCCGCCGTCCAGTCCAACAGCCTCGCGGTGGAGCGATCCAGCGGTGCTGCTGGCCACCTGTGGCGGCCTCGGCATGATTGGGTTTGCGCCTGGCACGTTCGGCGCGGCGGTGGGGGTGGTGATCACGATGGCCCTCAGCCGGCTGTCGCTGCCGTGGATGGCAGAGGCGGCCCTGCTCGTGGCGGTGAATCTGATCGGCATCCGGATCTGCACGCGGGCCGCGCGGGCGCTTGGCCGCGGGAAGGACCCGGGGATGATCATCTACGACGAGGCTGCGAGCCTGCCGTTGGCGGCCCTGGTGGTGCCCGCGGCAGCAAGGACACCGGCCATCCTCGTGACCCTCTTCGTGCTCCACCGGCTCTTCGACATCACGAAGCCATTTCCCTGCCGGCGGCTTGAACGCCTGCCCACCGGGCTCGGTATCATGGCGGATGACTGGGCGGCGGCGGCCTATGCGGCCGTCGGTCTCGCCATCGGCCGCTGGCTCGGCTGGCTGTGACGGCCGCGCCTCCAGTGGGGTTTCCCCTCGGCAGAAATCATGCGACTGCTGCTGATCGACCACGGAAACTGTGACCACGATCACACCCGCGTGCATCGCTGCCGGCAGGCCCTCGGCCGGCTGGGGATCACCGCGGCCGTCTGTGGGCCCTCGTCGATTCCACAACTCGAGGCACAACACACCGGCATGTATGGCATCCATCTCCATGCCATTGCAGCAGCGTCGAATCGCTTTCTAGCCGCTGTCCGGGAGGGGACGGCCGAGTCGCTGCTCGGCGTCACGCCGACGCTCTCCCCGCGGCTGCTGGGACTGATGCGCGAGACGGCGCGGCAGCTCATCGCCGAGGCAGTCGACGCGACCGATCCTGACGCGATCTTCGTGATGCATGCCGGGATTCTCACCGACCTCGCCGTGGAGACCGGGGCGCCTGTGGTGGTGCACGTCGCGCCGACCGATCTCGCTGCGGCCGATGGCAAGCCGCTGATGCGGACCCTCGTGGGGCGGGCGCTCGGCTCCTGCGATGCGGTCGTCGCGGCCGATAACGATGCCGCAGCCGCCCTGCGTGCCGGCTGGGGGGAGTGCGACAGCGAGACGCTGATCGACGTCTGGCCGATTGGACCGGAATGTGCGCAGCAGATCGCCGCCGCCTGCCGCACGGCCCTCGCCCGCCGCCGCGGGTAGGGGGAGTTCGGTTCGGCGGAATGGCTGGCCTCGCCGTTTGAGGAGCCGGGGGTCGGTGGAAGCCGGAGCGAGTTGGGCTATCCTGCCCCCGAGTCGGAGCCCCTCCGCCGCCGTGTCGGCGGACGCAGTCGTGTCACCGCCCCCGGCGGCCTGAGCCGTTCGTCGGCTGCAGCTAAACCTTCTGCAGCAGCCGGTCGATCTCGCCGGTGGTGACCGCATGGGCAAAGGCGTCGAAGTCGCGATAGACCGCCCGGCTCGTCAACTGCACCACCCAGTTGTGCACCAGCGGCGTGATCGCGATCACCGTGCGGCCGTGCTGGTGCGCCTCCCACATCTCGATCGCCGTGCCCATCGACGCCTCTGGAACATACGCCACGAGCAGATCGAATTCCCGGCACATCTCGATGTGCCCCATGAACACCTCGCCAGCCCGTCGCCGGTCGTAGGCAATCGAATTGCCATGGTTGGCGAAGGGGTCGTAGACTTCTGCCTCCGGCCAGTGCGACTGCACGAGGTCGCGGAGCGTGTCCCGATACATCTGATCGTGCACCAGTGCCGCCACATGCGAGCCCTGCATGATCCCGGCGAGGAAAATTCGCATGAAAAAAGCTTCCCTGAAAACGTCCGTCACACCTGCTGCAAAATCAGCGCGATCTTCAGGCGGCAGTGTAAAGCCTGCGCGGGAAAAAGCTCGTGCGGCTCCTGCCACCGCCGCGCCGCAGGCCGACCTGGCCGCGGCTCGTCGCACCGTCTTGGACCTGCTCGCCATCCCGGGCGGTTCGGGGCAGGAGAAGGATGTCGCCGATCAGATCGTGAAGCGACTGCGCGAGGCCGGCTGCCCGGCCGACGCGATCAGCTTCGATTCGGCCCACACCAAGACGCCGCTGAAGGGCAACGTGGGCAACCTGATCGTGAAACTCCCGGGCACAGTGCCCGGCCCGCGGCGGCTCCTGATGGCCCACATGGACACAGTGCCCGTCTGCATCGGCACGAAGCCCGTGGTCGCCGGCCGCTTCGTGAAGAGCGGCAATCCTGCGACGGGCCTTGGTGCCGACGACCGGGCTGGCTGCGCCGTCGTGCTCTCGACCGCGATCCAGATCCTGAAGCACAAACTGCCGCATCCCCCGCTGACGCTCTTCTTTGCGATCCAGGAGGAGGTCGGCCTCTACGGGGCGCGATTTGCCAAGGCAGCCGACCTGGGCCGGCCAAAGCTGGCCTTCAATTTTGACGGCGGCGCCGTCGAGAAGATCACGATCGGCGCGACCGGCGGCTATCGCATGGACATCGCGATCACGGGAATCCCCAGCCATGCAGGTGTGGCACCGGAGAAGGGCGTGTCGGCGATCGCGATCGCGTCGCTAGCCATCGCATCGCTCGTGCAGGAAGGCTGGCACGGGCTCGTGACGAAAGGGGGCAAACGGGGCACGAGCAACGTGGGCGTGATCCAGGCGGGCTGTGCGACCAACGTCGTGGCCGAGTCGGCCAGCTTGCGGGTCGAGGCGCGGAGCCATGACGCCGCGTTTCGCGGCAGCATCGTGAAGGCGATCGAGTCGGCCTTTAAAGCTGCGGCCAAGCAGGTGCGGACCGCGGACGGCAAGACCGGCAGCGTGACCTTCTCTGGCCATCTCGACTACGAGGCATTTCGGCTCGCCGACGATGAGCCCTGCGTGGTGGCGGCGCAGGAGGCCGTTCGCGGCATCGGTCTGGTGCCGCGGCTCGATATCTCCAACGGCGGTCTCGACGCCAACTGGATGGCCGTCAATGGCATTCCCACGGTCACGCTCGGCTGTGGCCAGATGGAGATTCACACCACGAAAGAGCAGCTCGATCTCGACGCATTCGAGGCCGCCTGTGCGGCCGCGCTTCAACTGGCGACGGCATAAAGGCCGGGGGAGGCTGGACGGCGGGCCAGCCGGCCGGTACCGTGAAATTTCCGCGGCCGGCGGAAACGGAGTTCCCAATGATGGCACAGAAACAGGATTTCCTGGCGATCGACGCGGTTCATCGGGGCGACTGCCTCGACCTCTTCAAGCGGATGCCCTCGGAATCCGCGCACCTGGCCTTCGCCGATCCGCCCTTCAATATCGGCTACGACTACGACGCCTACGACGATCGTCTGTCGGTCGACTCCTATCTCGACTGGTCGAAGAAGTGGATGGCGGAGGTGGTCCGCGTGCTGCGGCCCGATGGCACGTTCTGGATGTCCATTGGCGATGAATACGCCGCGGAACTGAAGGTGATCGCCACGCGTGAACTGGGCCTCACCTGCCGCAGTTGGGTGGTCTGGTACTACACCTTCGGCGTCAACTGCAAGCAGAAGTTCAGCCGCTCGCACGCGCATCTTTTTCATTTCGTATGCGATGCCGAGGCCTTCACCTTCAATACCGACGCGATCCGCGTACCGTCCGCCCGCGAACTGGTCTATGGCGACAGGCGCGCCAATCCCACCGGCCGGCTGCCCGACGACACCTGGATCCTGCGGCCGCAGGACCTGCCTGAAGGATTCAGTTCAACCGAAGACACCTGGTACTTTCCAAGGATCTGCGGCACGTTCAAGGAGCGGTCTGGCTGGCACGGCTGCCAGATGCCGGAACAATTGCTGGGGCGGATCATCCGCGTGTCGAGCCGCGAGGGAGAGACCGTGCTCGATCCCTTCGGTGGCAGCGGCACGACGCTGGCCGTGGCCAAGAAACTGGGCCGGTCGTTCCTCGGCATGGAACTCTCCGAAGGCTATGCCGACAAAATCAACGCACGACTCGCCGGAATCTCGGTAGGCGACCCGCTGGATGGCGCGGCGGAGCCCCTCAAGACGGCGCCCGCGACCAAGAACGGCCGGCGGCTCGACGCCCGTGGAAAGAAACGGCCCCCCCGCGCCCGCGCGAAATAGCGTCCATGGCCAAGCGAACGCCCAAGAAGGCAGCCCCAGAGCCCTCCCAGCCGGCCGCCGGTTTCCAGGCGCCGCCAGCCGACGGCGGTCTCTCGATCGACAGGCTGGCGCAGGCGTTCGCCGCGATGATGGGCACGGGCGATCCCTACGCGGAGCCATCGGCGTCGCCCGAGGTCGTGAAGGTCGATGCCTCGCCCGTGCTCGATGATGACGACGGCTTTGCCTCCGCACCCGACGATGCCTGCTGCCGCGTCTCCCCGGAGAGCATCCTGGAGGCGATCCTGTTTGTGGGACTGCCCGGTGGTGAGGCGATCACCAGCCGCAAGGTGGCGAGCCTGATGCGCGGCGTGCGGCCGCAGGAGATCGATGAATTGGCCGTCGGGCTCCGGCAACGGTACCGGGCCAACAACTGCCCGTACGAGGTCGTGGCGAAGGATGCCGGTTGGGTGTTGCGGCTGCGGCCTGAATTTGCGCGGTTCGCCACGGTGGTGGAGTCGCGGTCACGGACGGTGCGGCTCGACGCCGATGCGCTCGACGTGCTGGCCCTCGTGGCGTGGAACCAGCCCGTCAAACGCGATCGGGTCGTGGAACTCGGCTGCGACGCCCGGCCGTCTGTCTGGCGACAGCTGGTGCAGCGTGGCCTGCTGGAACTCGTGCCCGACGTTGCACCGCACGATGGCCACGAGGCCACCGCAGAGCCGTCGTACCGAACGACCCGCAAGTTCCTCGAGTGTTTCCGACTGGAGAGCATCGACGATCTCCCCGAGCCGACCGAACCGCCGAAGTAGACTCCGGCGGAGAGGGGCTAGGCATGTGCGCGTTTGGGAAACGTGCACCCACGATTCGTGGCGGCACGATTCTCTCGTGATCGAAGATGCGTCTTCGATCACAGCCCGGCGTTGACGCGGACGTGGACCCACTCGAGCGCCGCGTCTCGCGACCCGATCTGCCCGTCGAGTTGCAGCGTCCTCAGGGCCGCGAGTGTCTGGCCCACCGCGCGGCCGGCCGGCACGCCCGCAGCGAGCAGATCGTTGCCCGTCAGCAGCGGCGGCGGATCGAGGTATTCACGCGGCCGTTGCAGCGTGGCGGTGACCCAGCGGGCTGCAGCAGCCGACCCGATGCCGCAGTCGGCGCGGGCCCGGAGCAGATCGGCCAAGAGAAAGGCGGCATCGTTGGCCAGCCACGGCTGAAGCTGCGACCACGGTCGCTGTTCGAGGTCATCGTCACCAGCATCGCCCACGGCGGTCACTGCCTCGTGCAGCCAGCAGGAGGTCTTGAGTTCTCGCGTGGAAAGCCGCAGACGGGCCGCGATCTGGCGGGGCGTGTCCGGCTTCCGATGGCTACTGAGAATGGCGAGCGCTGCGGCCAGTTCCGGTTCGTCGAGAGCGTCGATGACGCGGGCCGACTCATGCCAGACTGCATGGCTTTCGGCCACTCCCCGAGTCGGCGCCACCTCCGGCAGAATCTCGCGGGCTAGTCCAGTCTGCTCGAGCAGTTCGATCGCCAGTCGCCGTCCCGACCGCGACATGATGGCCCGCAGTTCGGCCGCAATGCGTTCGGGGCTGACGGTGGTCACGAGGTGGGACATGCGGACGATCGCCGCCAGAGTCTCCTCCTCCAAAGCAAAGCCAAAGACCGCGGCGAA